>JAUYKH010000007.1 GCA_030700065.1 bacterium
CCGGAGTCGGTAAAAATCGGTCCATCCCAACCCATAAATTTATGCAGTCCGCCGGCTTTGTAAATGAGCGTATCGCCGGGCCTGAGCCATAAATGATAAGTGTTGGCCAGAATCATTTCCGCCCCCCAAAATTTTATCTCCTCGGCGGTGACCGTCTTGACGCTTCCTTTGGTGCCAATCGGCAAAAAAGCGGGGGTATGAACAATCCCGTGGGCCGTGGTGACGATGCCGGTCCGCGCGTGCGAATTCTTGTCCTTTTTTGTTATTTCAAAAAATTTCATAAAGTACTAAAGGGAGCTAACGTCCGCCAGGGGAATGAATTGTTAGGCGGATCTTTAATGTGGGTTTAATGACCCTTGACAAAATTCCAGAGAGGATAATAATGAAGGGGCTTAAGCTACTTTTTCTGCCAAAGCTGGGTCAAAAGCTGACAGAAAAAATATAAATGTTCTTTTTGTAAACCTAAAGGAGAGGAAATCGAGCGACGCCTTAGCGTGGCGAACAAACACATACTATTAACGAAGCTTTAATCAATGCACAAGGAGTAAAAACCCCCGCATTATGATCTCTTTAAAAGGTCAATGATGCCGGGGGTTTTTGATATGCGTGTGGCTTAGGGTGCTTTTAATTAGCGGCGCTTGGGCCCGTGCCCGTGGTGCGGGTTGTGCGGCCCACGCGGTGTTCTGTCATCATGACTGTCATGTCGATTGTCCTCTGTATTGCCGCCTTCCATCAACGCTTTTCTGGACAAATTAATCCTGCCCAGGTCATCAATATTTTTAACCTTGACCGGGACAATATCGCCAACCTTCAACACATCACTGACCTGCTCCACGCGATACGGCGCGATCTCGGAGATATGGATGAGCCCCTCCTGGCCGGGTAGAATTTCCGCGAACGCGCCGAAATCGAGAATTCTCGTGATCTTCCCTTGAAATTCTTCGCCCGCTTTTACCTCGCGGGTGAGATTCTTGATCCATTCAATCGCTTTATCCGAGGCTTGCTGGTTGACCGAAGTGACCATAACCATGCCATCGTCCTCGATATCTATCTCGACACCAGTCTGTGCGATAATCTCATTAATAACTTTGCCGCCGGGCCCGATCACTTCGCGAATCTTGTCCGGGTTGATGCTAAAGGAAATAATGCGCGGCGCGTAAGGCGACATCTCTGTCCGAGGCTTCTCTATGGTGGCGAGAATTTTTTCCATAATATACATGCGCCCGATTTTCGCCTGCGCGAGGGCGTCCTTCAAAATCTCGACCGTAAGGCCTTTGACTTTGATATCGAGCTGCAGCGCGGTAATTCCCTCTTTGGTGCCCGCGACTTTGAAATCCATGTGCCCATTGCCGTCTTCGATGCCTTGAATATCGCTTAAAATTTTATAACTGCCGGTTTTCACATCCATTACCAGGCCCATCGCGATCCCGGACACCGGCGCTTTAAGAGGGATGCCCGCGTCCATGAGGGCCAGGGTCGAGCCACATGTGGAGGCCATCGAAGTCGAACCATTGCTCGAGAGCACCTCGGAAACCAAACGCAGTGTGTAGGGAAATGTCTCTCGCGGCGGAATCATTGGCAATAAGGCCCGCTCGGCCAAAGCGCCGTGCCCGATCTCGCGTCTTCCCGGCGATCGGATTGGGGAGACCTCGCCTGAAGAGAATCCCGGCATATTATAGTGATGAATATAGCGCTTCTTGCGCTCCTGTGCTGTGTCAATGTCTTCCAGAAGCTGAACATCCCCCGGCCCGCCCAACGTCAGCGCTGTCAGGACCTGCGTGTCGCCGCGGCGGAACAGTCCGCTGCCGTGCACCCGCGGCAGTAATCCGGTCTCGCAGGTGATTGGCCGGATCTCATCGAGCTTGCGGCCGTCCACGCGCCTGTCTTCTTTCAAGACAGCGTCTTGAATGATTCTCTTCTGCAATTTATCCAAAAGATACGAAACTTCGCTCTTCAAGCCGTCGTCCTCGCCAGCTATAGCGGTCATCGCGTCCGCGCGCATGGTCCGCAGCGCGTCATCGCGCTTCACAAGCTCGGGGACAAAAAGCGCCTCGGCCATTTTCCCTTCGTATTCTTTCACCTTGGCCTCGGTCGCGGGCTTTGGCGCGAATAGCTGAAATTCGCGCTTTGCCGATCCCGCGGCTTTTGCGAGTTCTTTAATAGCGGCAATAATTTTGCCGATTTCGCCTTGCGCGAATTTGATTCCTTCAATCATATCCTCCTCGCTCACCTCTTTCGCGCCGGCCTCCACCATGATGATGTGTTCCGCCGTACCCGCGACAATCAAATCCAAAACGCTTTCTTTGTCGATTTGTTCATAAGAAGGATTGAGCACAAACTGCCCGTTGATTTTGCCGACTCTGACTCCGGCAACTGGGCCATCCCAGGGAATGTCCGAAATTTCCACGGCGGCCGCGGCGGCGTTAAGCCCAATAATGTCGGGGTCATTCACGCCGTCCACGGAAAGCACGGTAACAACGACTTGAATATCGTTTCTGATCCGGCCGTCAAACATCGGCCGCAATGACCGGTCAATCACCCGTCCTGACAAAATCGCCTCGTCCGTCGGCCGGCCCTCTCGCTTCACCCACCGGCTGCCTTTGATTTTCCCGGCGGCATAAAGCCGCTCCTCATAATCAACCAGAAGCGGCAGGTAATCAATTCCTTCCCGAATATTTGCGCTTCTTACTGCTGTTGCCAAAACCATTGTGTCTCCCACCCGGACAATGACCGCCCCCCCTGCTTGCAAAGCCAGTTTTCCGGCGGACAAATTCCAAGACTTCCCCCCGATTTCCGCTGAAGCGGAATATTCTTTTTTGCTCATTAGCTTTTTGTTTCGGGATCCGGCAAGCTCGTTTTTGAGAAAGAGATGTTTAGCTGATAGCAATTAAGCTATGACCTAAACATCTACCTCTCAACAACGCCTGCTTTCCAGAGCGAAACGATTATTGTTTAAGCTTCAATCTTTCTGCAATTTTTTCATACCGCTTCTCGTCCTCGCCTTTGAGGTAGCGCAGGAGCCGCCTGCGGTTTCCCACCATCTTAAGGAGCCCCCGGCGAGAATGGTTGTCTTTCTTGTGTTCCTTGAGGTGCTTGGCGACCCTCTCCACTTCCTCCGTCAAAACAGCAATCTGGACCTCGGGTGAACCCGTATCGCCTTTGTGCGTCTGAAATTTCTTGATGATTGTTTCTTTTTCCTTTGTAGTCAGCATATTTATTTTATTGCGCTAGTCCGAGCTTTTGTTTAACCTGCTTCATATCTTTCTCAAGTTCATCAATCCGCTGAAACTCGCGATAGAGCGCTTTGTCCAATTTACGCTCAACTATTGTCAATCTCTCATCAACGTTGATTAATTTTTCTTCAACGACGGTTAACTTTCCATCTATGCTGGTTAATTGCCTTTCCACGCCATCCGTGCGCTTATCCTGGTGCGCAAACCCCTTGGCCACCATTTGGGCCATTTTTTCATTGCCTTCATCAACGCCTTTTTCAACCGCTTGAGAAACTATCGTTTTTATTTGTTCCAAATCCTGCTTTTCCATATTTTACACTATACCCCTCATAAACAAAAAAAGCAAGCGGGGGATAATACTCGCTCATTGCTTGAGGACATATGGCTTATCGCCTATCCTCTGAAATTGTATCGAATCGAGAACAGGAGCAAATTTATTTGCCATCGTTAGAGCTTCAGAAAACTCTTTTTCCAGTTCGTCCAGATTGTCAATCTTCCCGGGCACGTATAATAGGAGTTCTTGATTTACCAGCTCGACATCATGCTTGAGCGAACTGTCTAAAATAAACGCGAGGAGCTCGGGGGTGAATATCTGCAGGGCTTCAATTTCATAGCCCTCCGGGGCGCTAAGCCTAAATTTCTCCTTAAATTCCACTGGAACGGAAATTTGTTTCCCAACCTTGATAGTGTACGGATTCCCAATTCTATCCAGGTAAATATGAGGAAAGTGTCCATTAAACTTAAAGGCGAAAACCGTATAATTATAGGTTCGGCTGTTCTTTTCACCAAACCTCTTTTTATAAAAAGTATAAGTGAAAATCCTCACACTCCTTGGGCCGCTAACAACATTCGAGATTTCCCGGCCTTCACCTTCCCTGAACATCGCCCCGAATTCCAGGCTAGTTCTGGACCACGGCTCAAAAGACCATCCTTTTCGCGCGGCAAACTGCTTCCAAAAAGATTGTCTCGCTTGCCTTTCAATCCAAACCCCAAAAATCACAGCGGCAAAAATCAATGGCACAAAAAAAATTTTCAGCAAGTTTTCATTGAAGGTAATTAGACCGTACCACCAGAGCATCCAAAAAATCGCGGTCCATCCAAGAACCGCAAAAATTATCTGCCACTTCCACTTCTTCAAGTTCTCCACAAGAAGAGAGTTTATTTTTCCGCTTACGCTCGTTACCGGCCTCGGCGGGGTCGGATAATTTTCCATACTAAACCATATTTGATAGAAAATTTTTTTGTCTAATTTTACAAGCGATAGCTTGTATTTTTAGACAAATACAAAAAGGTCAAAATGTGAGCTAAAGCTGCTGATTGACCATGCTAAGTTATTCTACCCTCACCCCATAACTGCTTGCCCGGGCGGCGCCCTGGTCGTCGCGCGCGGTAACAGTGATGTTGTAAGTCCCCGCGACTGACCAAGTATGCGAGCCGGTATAAACATAGCCCGAACCCCATCTTTGCGATTCTTGCGGACTGCCGTCGCCCCAATCAATCGTATAGGTAATCGCGTCGCCGTCAGCGTCCGTGGAAAAACCGCTGTAAATCTGTCTTGCGCTGGCAAAAACGATTTGCGCGCCGTTGATCGTCGGAGCAGAAGGAGCGCTGTTGGCGGAGGTAAAGGCGCCGAGAGTCGCCGCCACAATCGTGAACGGCGCGCCGCTTGAGTCGGTTAAGACACTACCGCCAACGTCAGATACAATAACTTTATATTGACCTGCAAAGTTAGTTGAGATTGTCCAATTATAAGATCCAGTATTGGAAATGTTGGAGGCTATGGTTGTTTGTGTGGCGGGCGCGAGGCAAGCCGGTGTTGCATACCAGCAAGAAAGATAATTGACAAGTGAGATATTTACATTGGCAATACTGGAAGGAGCAGACCACGTAATTGTATGAGTGGAACCAGCAGTCCACGTCTCCCCGCCGTTCGGCGAAAGGACGGTGATCACGGTATTGGTTGCGGTTAAACTTGGCGGAATAGATATATACTTTACAGCACTTGCCCCACCTATGCGGCTTATCCATAATCGTGCACTTATCGTGATAGTGTTTTGAGTAGAATTTACGAAACTCAAATCCCAAGAACCTTGGGATCCAACTGACCATTCCAGATTACTGCCACATTGAAGCGAGTTCCCTGCAATCACGGTCATAGTAAGTCCCGTCGCGCAGTCGATGCTAAATTTGGTGTCGCTTGCAGCGTTTGCCACGAGCCATGAAACACGGTACTCACTCGGATAGGATGAGGATATGGAATCAGCCTTAAAATAAGTGATGGACGGCTGGGTTGACGAAACTATGCTGAATGGCACATCGCTACGGTCCCAAAAACCTGTTGTCTTATCAACAATACGCACGTAATACTGGCCTGGATCAACCGCCACCCACCCACTACATTGGTATAACCAAGGACCATTACAAGAGGTCGGAACTACAATGCCTACCTGCCAAAAAATTGAACCATAACTTACTGTTGAACCATAACTTGCTGCCATAATTTTCCCCATCGTTTTAAATTCGCCAGTACTAAGCTTCTGCTCTAAATAAATATCAACTCCTTCCAAAACCACACTAGAGCCTCCATTCCAATCAACTTTTTGACAATTCATTATGCTACAGCCGTACGATGCATCTACGTCGCTATTTCTTACCCACGTTTCTCCGCCGTTCGGCGAGAGGACGGTTATTCCATCAGTCGGCGGCACAATAACGGCCTCGCCGACTGCTACCGTAATACTGCTCTGCGCGCTCGCGCCGGCGTTGTCGGAAACGGAAAACGTAACGGTGTATGCCCCCGCTGTTGCGTAGCTGTGGGTGAACGTCGCGGTCTGTAAGGTAGCGCTGCCAGCCGGCGCGGTGAGACCTTGACCAATCCCGGCATCGCCCCAACTCACGCTATAGCTCAAAACGGTGCCGTCCGGATCGGATGCTTTCACGGTCCATGTTCCCGTTTCGCCGATCTTCAGAGCCGTAGGTCCGCTTACTCCTGTGATAACCGGCGGTTGGTTAGTGGTTGGCGTAGAAACAATTTTGAAATACGAATCGCTTGAATCGCAGGTAGCAGTTCCGGACTGGCAGATTGAAATTGTGTATGCGCCATCAGGAACAGTTTCAATTCCAGAATTTACATCACTTGGAATGTTCCCCACGGACCATGGGTAAGAGTAGGGTGAGATATTTTCATTAGGAAGAGCTTTTTTTGCAATAGTATATGGCGCACGATACGAATACATGGGACAAACAGTTCCGGTGCAAGGAGGATAGTATGGACTTAGTGTTATATCGTAATACACAGGAGCAGGATCACAATATACCCCCACGGGGCATACCAACGGATTTTGTATGGGGACTTGCCACTTAATTGTCTCGTTAGTTATACCTGGCGTTCCCTTTACCCACGCCTCCCCGCCGTTCGGGGACAGGACGGTGATGGAAGGCGCAGTTACCGTAAAATCCAAAGCATTGGTCGTGTAGGGCCCGACTTGAACAGTAACCGCATAAGTACCGGGAGAAAGATTTGGAACAACGGTATGAGTGCTATTGCTTGTGCCAAACGGAACTTCGGCCTGCGTCGTCCCAAATTTTACTGACACTAT
>JAUYKH010000015.1 GCA_030700065.1 bacterium
CTGGTGCTTTGATAATGCCGCGCCAGCCGCGCCATGTTGCGGGGGTTTTCCGCCGCGATGATTGGCCAATCACATGATTCAAGCTTGGGAAAGGCCGATGTCTCAAGCATTGCGCCGGGATAAAATCCGGCAATCTGATTATCTTGCTGGTCTGTCATGATATATCCAGTTGCCGTCCCCAAACGCTGGGATACTCGAAGATGCCTCACCCCGATACCCATAGACTGATACGTATTGCGCAAATTTCTCCCGTCCGATCCCACCCAGCCGATAATTTCCGCATCAAGCCCCAGCATCGCCAAATTATAAACAATGTTTCCGGCGGTCCCGCCGACAGAGCGCTTCACTTTATTAACCAAAAAACTCAAACTCAATACGTGGGCCTTTCGCGGATTCATATGGTCCGAAAATCGGTCGGGATAGTCGAGAATAATATCAAAAGCAATGCTTCCGGAAACCCAGATAGTCATTTGATCGCATCCTTGATCTTTTTCGCTGTCGCGCCCATTTCGCCATCGGCGTAGCGGGAGCGACTAGGCCAGGATTTTAGATTGTCATTTTCGTGACGCGGAATGATATGAATGTGCACATGGTCCACCAGTTGTCCGGAGGCGCGGCCATTGTTGATGCCGATATTAAAGCCGTCGGCCTTCATGGCCCCGACCACGGCCGGAGCAACTTTCTTCGCAATCTTAATCATGCCGGCCAGAACTTCTTCGGGGACATCCAAAACATTTTCATAATGATCGCGCGGAATTACCAGAGTATGCCCGGGGTTTATCGGATTAATATCCAAAAAAGCGATGTATTGGTCGTCCTCGTAAACCCGCTGGGACGGAGTCTCCCATTTTACAATTTTGCAGAATACACAATCACTCATATTCCGCCCAATCAAAATTAATCTTCGGGTCATCATATGGTATGACTTTTTCATCCGGCTGTTTCGGATTATACACTTCCGTGGTGTGATAAAAAAGAAGGACTGGCTCGTCTGACAAAACTTTATACCCATGCGCCACTCCGGTCGGGATCATCACCAATTTATAATCATCCCTTCCCGCATACAGGGTGTCGGTTCGCCTGAAAGTGGACGAATCGTGACGCAAATCGTGCAAAACGATAACTACCTTGCCGGTAGCCACAAACCATAAATCATTCTGCCTTTCGTGAAAGTGAAAACCCTTAATCATGCCTTTATGAGCCACGCTCATAGTGGACTGGCCAAATTTTGTGAATATCTCATCGTCCTCGCGCAGAATTTCCATCAAATAGCCAGGCGGAACTCCCGGCTGATCCACGTCAGGAATATCCTGATGAACGGTCAAATTTTTTATCTTAACCCCGTCAATCATCCCAGTAACAACAACTTGACTTGCCAAAATTTAGCAAGCAGAGTCAACCTTAAAATTAATACTTGGACCGTTGGAATCATACCACGCCTTAAATTTGTTAACGAAATTTTGCCAGAAGCTTGCTCATGTCAAGTTTTGTTACTGGGTCATATCACAAGCTCAATTCCACTTCTCTTTCCTGACCGCCTCTAATAATAGACAAATTCACTTTGGTCCCCGGCTTTTTCCCCAGGATCACGCTTTGGAAATCATCATCCAGATCAAGTACTGTCCCATCGACCGCATAGACGAAATCCCCTTCCCGCAGCCCGGCCGACGCGGATTTGATCAATATTCCGTATTCCTTCGGAAATTTTAGAAGATTTGTCTGCTCTCGCCCCAAAATCTGATAAACCAATTCGATATTCGGCCAGCTGATTTTTTTGTCATCGAGAAAATTATCAAGCGCCGATTTCAAATCCTCGGAGCGGAGCACTGTGGTATCTTCTCCGATTTTTGTTACCAATCCAACCAATACCCCATCCTTGTTCACCAAAACCGCGCCCAATCCTTCGGAAAACCCCCGGTCCAGGGATAGAAATGCATTAGGCTCGCTTTCGTCATAAATCGTTTCAAAACTCGGCAAAGCGAGGGCTCGGCTGGTCGCGCTGACCTGGATTGCCGAAACATTGGCCGGTCCTTCATTTGTCCAAACCGCCAAAAGTTTCTCTCCCACGTTTACGTCTCGGCTGAAGCCTTGCCTTATCACCGACAAACCCCCGGCATCGACCTGAATGAACGCGACCCCGGTGAATTGGTCTAGCGCCAATACCGATGCCCGGTAAGGCTTGCCGTCCGACAAAATGGCGGTAACCAAAAATCCGGGTCGGATGCCTGTCGCGGGAACTATTATCAAGCCGTCGCTTGCGGCCACGACGCCCGTCGCAACCTGCGACAGGCTGAATCTCGGAGTGCCGAATTCTCCCTGATGGATAAAAATAGACGCGAGCGAACCCTTGGTCTGGTTCACGACATCAGTGTTGTTTATGCCTTCATTAATTCGTACTTCTTCCCTTCTTGTGATGACAATCGGGGCCTGCGGCTCAAAAAAAGGAATGTTCCTCAAAATCGAAATGGCTGAAAGATAAGGGAATACGATCCGATTCAAAAGCGCGTTCCCCAATCCCCCCAGAAGCATTACCAGAAGAATGGCGAGAAAAATTTTTCTATAATTTACAGGGGTTTCCATGGACTAGAGATGAAGCTTATTAATAAAAAAAGCAAAATCAGCCCTGTCTGAAAATATACTTTTTTGGCGGTCAGGCGGCCCGCGAAATACATCCCGCTCAATACATAAATAAGATAAAAAGCGGAAAAATTGACTACCGCGGCGGTCAAGAAATAAACGGGCATAAACAGAATCGCCCAGGCCGTTTCCACCATAATCAAACTTGCGATCAATGACAGGAGTATACAATCCAGTCCCGCTCGGCCCATCTTGTAGAACGCCTGAAAGAACATCGGAAAAAACACAATTAAGGTCAGGCTGCTTAGGAGCCACCACGCCGGAGTAAAAAAGAAATTAACAGACCAGACGGTAAGGAGCGCCATAAAACCCGCCGCCAGTGACACCGTTTCTTCCACAAGCAACGGCGGAACGGTCGGAAAATAAATCTGATAAACGTAAAATAAAAAAACCGCGCCCAAGGCCAGGAACAACCTCATTCCCAAAGATGAAAGGGAGGCAACTGTCCCGAAAAAACCCACGAGGTAGATGGTTGGTAAAATAAGGGGCAGATAATCGGTCTCCGTCCGCGCTGTTTTTCTAATCAGTACGAGGTTGACGAATATAAAAAGAAACGTGACGCCGGCCCCCGCCCAAATAAATTGATTGAGGTTTTCGTACAAAGGGAGGCTAGCAACAAAAACAATCGCCGCCAAAATTATCCTAATTGATTTGCGCAATTTGCTTTGATTTTTGGGCATGATATGAAATAAACAAAATTATGGCGCCGGCGAGCATCATTACCAGGGAGGTAATCTGATCAACACGGAAGGAATTGATAAAGAAGCTGTCCAGGCGCAGTGATTCGATAAAATACCGGCCGATAGGGTACAAAATAAGATATGTGCCGGCCAGCCTTCCTGCTGACATTGAAATTCCAGTTCGAACCAGATAAACCAACAAGAAAAAAATGAAGAGGTTCAAGACTGATTCATAAAGAAACGCTGGATGAAACGATTGAGCAAAGAGATATTCAAAAGGACGAAACTGCGGCTCAATGTATATACCCCAAGGAAGAGTCGTCGGAGCGCCAAATGCCTCCTGGTTGAAAAAATTTCCCCACCGACCGATGCTTTGCGCCAGCGGCAAACCCAAGGCAAAGACGTCGAGAAAGGGAAGTACCGGCATACGCGAGCGGATGGCATACATAATAATACCTGCCGCTGCGCCGATTATCCCGCCGTAAATAGACAATCCCCCTTTCCAGACGATTAGAATATCAAGCGGATCATTCTGAAACTCTGCCCAAGAAAAAATCACGTAATAAAGCCTGGCGCCAATAAACCCCAAAACCGCGATCCATAGAAGCGCGCCTTCGATATGTTTTTTCTCGATACCAAATCTCGGGGCGTAACGGGAAGCGACAAAAAAACCGACGAGGACGGCCGCCGCCATCAGCAGACCGTAAAAACGGATGTAGACAGGGCCCGCTTGGAATCCGGGAAGAAGGTCGATTTCGCCGCCAAAAGCGGGAATAACGTAAAAGACGATAAAGACCGGCAAAAAGATAACCAATGCGGCGATTATCACGATCCGAACGGGATTCATGGCATAAGCATAGCATAATTTTTCTTGGCCAAAAAGCTGATTTTTGGTATGATTTAAAACATGGAACGAACATGCGCGATTGATACCGCGAACAAAATTGGACAGGAAGTGACAATCAGCGGGTGGGTCGACGGCAGGCGCGACCACGGCAAGCTCATCTTTTTGGATATTCGGGATATGACCGGGATTGTCCAGGCGGTCGTGAATCCAAGGGTGTCGGCCGGAGCGCACAAAGCCGCGGAAGAACTGCGAAACGAGTTTGTTGTCGAGGCCAAGGGCAGAGTCAATCGGCGGCCGGAAAATTTGATCAATCCCAAAATGGCGACAGGAACTGTTGAAATCGAAATCACTGATCTTGAAATTCTGGCCCGCGCGGAGCCGTTGCCGTTTGAACTGGATACCAATCTGAATATCGACACTTACCTTGATAATCAGCCACTCACGCTCCGCTCGCGCAAAAACCAGGCGATTTTTCGCCTGCAAGCGGCCATTGCGCAAAGCTTCCGCGATTATTTGAAAGGTATGAAGTTTACCGAATTCCAGGCGCCAAAAATTGTCGCGCAGGCGGCCGAAGGGGGCGCGGAAGTTTTTCGGATAAAATATTTTGATCATAATGCCTATCTGGCCCAGAGCCCTCAACTTTACAAACAAATAATGGTCGGGGTGTTTGAAAGAGTTTTTACCGTTACCAGTGTTTATCGCGCCGAACCCCACTCAACCACAAGACATCTAAACGAGTATGTTAGCCTCGACATGGAAATGGGCTTTATCAAGGACCACACTGATGTGATGAAAGTGCTGAACGGCTGGATGGCTTATCTCATTGAGCAGCTGCAAAAAAATAATGCGGCGGATGTGAAACTTCTGGAGATCAAGCTTCCGGCAGTGCCAAAAGAGATTCCTTCTCTCAAACTCAAAGACGCTCAAGAAATTCTGGAAAAGGAATGTGGGGCGAAAAACGCGATCGGTCAGAGCGACCTTGATCCTGAACACGAAAGGCTGATTTGCAAATACGCTCAAGAAAAACTCAATTCGGAATTTATTTTTATCACCCACTACCCGACCAAAAAACGGCCGTTCTATACATACCCTGATGAACAGGACCCCGAAACTACCAAAAGTTTTGATTTGCTGTTCAGAGGCGTCGAAATAACGACCGGCGGGCAGAGAATCAATGATTATAATCAATTGCTGGCCAATATCGACAAATGGGGCTACAAACGCGAAAATTTCTCTTTCTACCTTGAAGCTTTTAAATACGGCATGCCGCCCGAAGGCGGATGCGCAACGGGCCTCGAACGGCTCACCCAAAAATTGGTGGGCGTGGACAACGTCAAGCTGGCAACCCTGTTCCCGCGGGATATGAACAGGATAGATTTATCTTTGGGAAAATTAAAATTATGACATTATTAATGTCATCCCCGACCTAGGTCTTGGGGATCCATCCAGGCTTGGATTCCCGCCTACGCCTGCCTACCGCAGGCAGGCGGGAATGACAAAGGAGAACATATGGATACAAAATTAAAAAAGTTCTTGGACAGCAACAAAATCAAATACAAAGTAGTCGAGCATAAAAAAGTGTACACTGCGCTAAATGAAGCAGAAACACAACATTTGAATGAAAAGACGGTGGCAAAGACAGTGCTGATTAAAGCGGACAAGGGCTATGCCCTGGTGATTGTCCCTGCGGCGAAGCATGTTGATTTCAGCAAAGTAAAAAAAACGCTCAAGGCCAAGAAAGTCAGCATGGCCAAGGAATCGGACATGGCCAAGGTTTTGAAAACTAAAATCGGCTTA
The DNA here is from genome assembly GCA_030700065.1 of bacterium. GTDB lineage: Bacteria > Patescibacteriota > Doudnabacteria > UBA920 > 2-01-FULL-46-14 > JAUYKH01. The sequence goes on from JAUYKH010000015.1 coordinate 5,962, forward strand.
GTGCATCCCTTTGGCAATTTGTATAAGCTAGCCGCTCTGATTGATAATTCTCTCTTGAAACAGAAAACATTGATCGCAAGTGCCGGAAGCTACACGGAATCCATTGAAATCAAACCAAAAGATTACGAAAAGCTGGTACAGTCAACAAAAGGCAGTTTCAGCAAATAAATGAAGGTCAAGGTCCATCAATTCGAAGGCCCATTGGATCTGCTTTTGCGACTAATCGAAGAGGAAAAACTGGATATTACCGAGATCTCGCTTGCTTCGGTTACGGAACAATTCCTGCAGTATATGCGTTCTCAAACCAATATCGCGCCCGGGGAACTCGCGGACTGGCTTGTGATTGCCGCGAAACTTCTGGTTATCAAATCACGAATATTAGTGCCGTCTCTTAAGCTTGACGAAGGGGAGGAACAGGACGCCGTTGGTCTGGCGTGGCAGCTGTATCAATACAAAAAATATAAAGAGACGGCAAAATATCTTCACTCGCTGGATGCGAAGAGAAGGCAAGGTTGGTCGCGACATCTGACGTTTGTAGAAAAGATAACCTTTTTCCCGGATCCCAATGCTTCACCAAGCGTTTTGCGGGACGCCATGCGCAGCTTAGCCAAGACTTTGGAGGAAATAATCAGGCTGCCGGAGAAGGTGCTCGAGGAGGTCGTGACCATCTCGGAAAAAATTGACGCCCTGCAAAAATTGATTTATGAAAAGGTTGAGCTCAAACTCCGCGACCTTCTCAAATCCGCCAAATCCAAAACTGAAGTGATAGTAACTTTTCTCGCGCTTCTTGAACTCGTCAAACAAAAAATCCTGTCTGTGGAACAAGAAACAATCTTTTCAGAAATATTTATAAAGAAAAAAACTTGAATAATGACTGATTTAAAAAGCATGATTGAATCAATTCTCCTCGTCGCCGGCCGGCCGGTGTCTTTGAAAGAATTGGAAAAGATTACTAGCCAATCAAAGAGCGAAATTCTGCAGTCGATTGAAGAATTAAAATCAGAACACGAAAATTCGGGAATCGTCTTGCTTGAACAAAATCAAAGCTATCTCCTCTCCACCAATCCGGCCAATTCTTCGCAAGTGAAAGATTTCCTTAATGCCGAACTTCGGGAAAAACTCACTGACGCGGCGATTGAAACCCTCGCCATTATTGCCTATAAACAGCCGGCATCGCGCGCCGAGATAGAAGCGATCAGGGGGGTCAATTCGCAATACACGATAAGACTCCTGATGATGCGGGGGCTCGTTGAAAAAACAACCGGAAGCGATGCGAGGATCAACCTTTACCGAACTACTCATGAATTCATGCAGCACCTGGGAATCAAAGATATGAAAGAACTGCCCGATTTTGAAACACTGACGGCAAGCGTAAAACCGCCTCAAGGATTTGCGGATGTAACAAAACCAGAACCCGCCACGTCTTAATATACGCAGCAGAGATCGTAAAGATCACAAACAGCCCCGACTTAAAAATCGGGGTTGTTGTTATTTCATAGCAATGTTGTTGCGCCCAAAGCGCCCGCGTGCTTTAACTTTGATACTCTCACTGGCGGCAAAAAACGCAATGATGAAAGAGTATGTTTCTTCATTTCCGCCAAGGCGGAGGGTAAAAACAATTTATAGCCACGAGATATTCCCCCGCCTAAAATGATAAGTTCCGGATCGAAGATATTTACGACATTGGCCATAGCTACACCCAAATAGCGTCCCATCGCCGCGTAAATAGCCTTGGCTTTTTTATTGCCTGCCTCGGCCGCGCGTTGAATATCGAGAGCGCCGCCCAGTTTGAATTTTTCAAAAAAATGACTGCTGGCCAAACTCTCTACCGTTCCCACGCTCGCAGGGTAAGCTATAGTCATGTGTCCTAACTCTCCGGCGGATGCGCGGGTTCCATGCAAAAGTTTATTCTCGATCATTATCGCTCCACCAACCCCGGTGCCGAGAGTAAACGCAACTACATTCTTCTTGCCTCGCGCCGCCCCAAACGCATGCTCCCCGCGCAAAAAACAATTCGCGTCGTTTTCCAACGCGGCGTGCACCCGGAACTTTTCTCTGATAATTTTTACGAGTTCCATTCCATGCAAAAATTTGATGTTCGGACTGCTCAAAATTATGCCCTCCTTTCGGTCAATCCAGCCGGCACAGGATAATCCAATGCCGTGAAACTTCTCTCCGTGCGAAACTTTTTCGACGAGACGAAACAAGCCTTTTGCAAATGCCTGTTTGTTTCTCGGGGTTCTCACCTCCTCGCTTCGCAATACTCTGTTGGCGCGCGCCAAAACTGCCTCAATTTTTGTGCCCCCAATATCCAGCCCGATATAAGCCTTTCTCATTGTTCGCTCATTAATTTTTTTGCCGCCTCCCACATTTCCGGGTGCCCATGCTCCCTTGCCCAATACCACCATTCTACTCCCCAAAAGTAATTTTCTTCAAATCCAACGCTTTTCGCATACTCAACATTCGCGGCAAAAATTTCAGGATTCATGAGCTCCGTCTGCCGCTCCCAAGGCGTTTCGTGAACGTCGCTTTCAAACCACGGCTCGGCCTGCAGTTCCACTCCCCAGACTTTGTCGATCCCGGAAAGCGTCTCAACCATACCCGCCTTGATCCGGTAGACAAACGCAGGAATCGGATACTTGATGTATTTTTGTTTGGCGTCATGATACACCTCGCGATACATGGTTGAGCCGAAGATATCTCCCCCAGCCCACGTCGCCGGCAACCACGCGCCTTTCTCGCCGCTATCGGTAACCAGAATGGGCCGGCTATCCAGTGTTTTGACTACTGATAGTTCTTTTCGAAATACTCCCCATTTTACCACGCCGCAATCGAATCCGTAGGGAAACAGGGTCTCATTTTCAATCTGCCACGCGGAAATAGAATCATATTCTCTGAAATGTTCAACCGACGCGGAAAGCATCGCCAGAAGCGCTTCGTCCTTTTCTTCGTCTGACAGACTGTTATACCAGTCAGGATGGTGGCACTCCGGCCACCGCGGCTGTTTGTGTCCCAAAACAAGAACGGTTTTTGCACCCCTCTTCCCGGCTTCGGCCAAGAGAAAATCAATATCGTCGAATTCGTACTTTCCGCGTTCCGGTTCCAGTATTTCCCAGTAAGCCATTACCCGCAATCGCTCGGGTTTTAAATCATCGAGAACGTCAAGATACATTTTCTTCCAGTCGAATCCCATGTAGCTGGCCTGCGGAATCGAAAAATTCACGCCCCAAACAATGTTATCGGCAGGCTCAAAGCGGAAATAGAAAAAACCCGCGAGCGCGGCCGCGATAATCAGTGTCCATTTTATGAATTTGTAAATGCGCCGAAACATTTATTGCGTCAAGAAATAAAGCCCGAGGGAAATGAGCACGATCGCCAGGATTTTTTGCGCGAGTATTAGTTTGGTGATCCGTTCTTTCAGAATGTTCGGGTAATATTCGGAGAAAAAAATCGTCAGGAGGAGCAAAAAAGCATATTGAACGCCCTGCAAAGCATTTACTATGATGACACTCCCCAACGAGATGGCGTAATTTTGCATTAGCCCGGCGAGGCCGCCGGACAAACGCGCGCCATAATAAAGAATCTTATTGCCAGGCGTGGCTTCTTTGGTCGCGTCTGCGATATGCCGCCGGCTGCTACTCGGAATCAAAAAACTCAAGGACACTGCAAAAAAACCAAGTCTGGTCCAAATAAGTCCGGACACAAAATTTGTCTGATTAAAAATATATTTTGTGAGGACAAAAGACAAGGCAAAAAGGGCTGCCGCGATCACGGCATATCCCAGGGCCTTCGGATGCCAATGTCCCGCATCTTTACGAAAAGCGATCAGAACCGCGCCCGTAACCAAAAAAATAAACGCCACAAACTGGGAGCTCGTAAGTCTTTCGCCCAGCACTATGTAGGCGAAAACCAGGGTGAAAAATGGCACAAAACCCCCTTCAATGGGAAGAAGTCTCGAAATACTCGTCGCTTGGGTCGCGACATAGAGAAAATACAGCGCCCAGACGAAACAAGCCCCGGCTATAATCGCGATAAATAAATCAGAAAAGCTCACGAGTTTTAGGCCGAACGGGGCGAGTACGAAAGTCAGGGGGCCGGTAATGCCGATGTAAAAAGCGTAGGCGACTGGGTGCCTGACCGCCTTTGTCAGCAAAAATTTATCAACCACGCCGTTTAGGGCAAAAAGCAGATAGGCTACAACGGCAATCCAGATATAAAACATGGACTAGAGAGTTAAAGCGTTATCCTTGCAAATCTTCGCGTAAACTCTCGCGCTTTTTCGCACCGCGCGCTTTTGATTTTTGAAATCAACCTTGACGAGACCAAACTGCATTTTGTAGCCGGTTTTTTCCTGCTTTAGTACCGGCCATTCGTAACTATCAAGAAGCGTCCAGTGCAGGTATCCTCTGACATCTACTCCGCGTTTAATCGCATGATAAACCTCCTTCACGTATCCGCGAATAAATTCTGGGCGTTTCTTGTCTGTGCTGTCCGCTATGCCGTTTTCCGTGATGTAAATTGGTTTTCCAAATTTTTTCAGCTTCAAAAGCACTTCATATACTGCCCTCGGATATATTTCCCATCCCTTGTCCGAAAGCTCGGCCTCGCGGCCTCGGACCACCTGTTTTTTCCAGAACCATAGACTGAAATGAATCCGCCTGTACATATAGTGATTAAGTCCGATAAAATCGCAAATGGTTTTACGGTAAGGATAATCGATGTTGATGAATTCCTGGACTTTCACCTCCAGATTGTCAAAAAAACTGCGCGGGTGGAAAGGTCTGAAATAAGAAACATTTTGTGCCAAACCCACTTTGGCATCATGGTAGTAAGCGTGTATGAGCTTATAGGCGCGATTGTGACCCTCAAGCATGTTCCTGTATACCATAAAAGACTTTAATATGCTTTTTGCGAAAGGCGGCCAAAATCCCCCTTGATAGCCCATATACGCGTAAATTCCCGGCTCATTGACAGTCACCCAAAAGTCAATGAATTGTCCCAGGGTCTGGGCTATTTTCCCTACGTAGTCGGCGAAATCATCAACAGTTTTTTTGTGCGCCCAGCCGCCCTGCTTTGCCACCCAAACCGGATTGGTAAAATGATGGAGTGTGACGAATGTGGTAAATCCCTGGTTTTTAAGATTTTCCAAAACATGGAAATAATGACGCAACGCTTCCTCATCCCACTTGCCCTTGTCCGGTTCGATGCGGCTCCATTCCAGAGAAAGCCGGTGAGCATTGTGATTGAGTTTCTTCGCGAGCTTAAAATCCGCCTCGAATCTATTGTAGTGATCACAGGCCGCTCCAGCACGGGGAAGACGAACTTGTGTTTCCCAATCATTATTTGCAATGCCGCCTTCAACCTGGTAAGCGGACGTTGCCGCCCCCCACAAAAACCCTTTTGGAAAACGCAGGGTTCTGGATTTTTGTCTTTTTGGTTTTGGTTTCATATCAATGCCATTCCCGCCATGCCTACCGGCAGGCAGGCGCAGGCGGGAATCTATACATATGATTGATTATACCATAAATTCCTATTATAATGACTCCGACGAGGCCCTATCGTCTAGTGGCTAGGACGGTTGGTTCTCAGCCAACAAACCGGGGTTCGACTCCCCGTGGGGCTGCCAAATAGGAAATGTCAAAGACTCGTGCCGCCTTCGGCGGCGAAATGCATTCGAACTATTGTCGGTATACTCTACTAACAAATAAAAGGGTTCGACCCGCCCCGTAGTGTCCGCCCAAGGCGGACTACTACCGGGGTTCCCGGTACCGGTGCCAACATAAAATTTCATGGATTATATTCTAACATCTCACGCAAAACAACGGATGGCGGAACGCCTGATTCCGGATAAATTAATCGCCGGGACCTTGCGCAATCCCACCAAAGTGTTATATGATAGTAAAGGGCGCTTGCTTTTCAAAAAATTATATCAAAAGAAAGGGCAAACGCGGCTTCTATTGATTGTTGGAATAAAAACCGACGATAATTTAAGAATTATTACCGTAATTGACACTTCAAAAATCAGAAAATATCTATGAAGAAAAATTCTCCAAAAATTTCATACGATAAAGAAAGCGAAGTGCTCTCCATAGAGCTGAAAAAAGTCAAGAGCGCGGATTCTGATATCCAAGGCAACCTTGTCATTGATTACGATAAAAAAGGCGAGATTGTTCGCATTAATCTTTATAATTTTGATTTTGCCGGTTTCAGAAACGGGGTCAAGGCTTTTAAAAATTTTGCCGGCGGCTCTGCCGCTTCAGTCGTGATGAGATAAAAATTGCCAAAGAACCTGATAAAAATACAGACTCGATCCACATTTGGGAAAAGAAAATTTTTTAACTTTTTTAATATATGGAACAAAAAATAAATCCAATCCAAAATCCTAGTCCAGTTAATCCCCAACCTCCTCATAAACATCTCCATCCTGGTATTTGGATTACTGTTTTAATTGTTGCGGCGCTTTCTGTTGGATATTTAGTTTGGGCAAACGCTTCAAAAGAATGGCCTTTCGAGGAAAATTTACAGTCCAATAATTCTGTTACTCAACAGCCTACTGCAGACCAAACAAATAATACTGGAAATACTTCTAATGATTTAACCTTAAAGGATTGGGAAGTTAAAGCAATTTCCTTGGGTAATGACGGCTCAAAGAAGTTGATTTTAACTAATAGGGTTAATGGAAGTCAGAAAACTTTGATTGACAACACTGATACTCTAAGGAAGCGAATAGTGCAAGAGTTTGATGTAGACAAGATTTTTGACAACTATGGGGTAATTAATCTAACTGGTAGTCCAAGTATAGGTACAGCGATTTATTTCGAGTTAGTTTATGAGTATGGAGGCCCAGTATTTGCCATGGACATTAATTCCATGAAACTGCGACAATCAAAGTATGGTAGTATGCGTTTACTTTTTGCGCCTACGGGTGTTAAGGCTGTCATTGCAGGATCTGTTGGACAAGAGAGGTTTAACACAACTTTATCTTTGGTTTGTTTGAACAATGATACAGAAAGACAACTTATTGCTCTGACAAATAGCGAAGTATTTAACGAATATCCTCCTGAACTAGATCAAAATGTTCACATAAAGTGGAATGACGAAAATAAAGTTGAGTATAGTGTTTATCGCATTGCTCCAAATCAGAAACCGGATACATATTTACAAAATACTTTTCTAAAAAGTGAAACTCTAAATGTACCCGGCTGTTAGTTGTTAAAGAATTTGCCGCCAAAGAAAAACTTGAAATTGTCATCGGCGCGGCTCGACCGCGCTTGCGGGCGGGGTTGGCTCCTTGCCGTCTTCGGCGGCAAAATGCGTTCGAACTATTTTCAGGATACTCTGCCAGCAAATAAAAGAGTTTGACCTGCCCCGTAGTGTCCACCCGAGGCGGACTACTACTAGGGTTCCCGGTACCGGTGCCAACTTCAGCGGTATGCTATAATGCAATTATGAAAGAATTGTTTCACAGGATTGCGCATAGGGCCTCCAACTTTTTCGGCTCCGCCTGGGCTTTTAGCGTGGCAGTTGTGGTAATATTGCTCTGGTTCACCACCGGACCCATATTCAATTTCTCCAACACATGGCAGTTGTTCATCAACACTTTCACGACCATCATGACCTTCCTGATGGTTTTTCTGATCCAAAATACGCAAAACCGCGACGCAAAGGCCACCCACCTCAAACTGGATGAGCTCATCAAAGCGTTGAGGAGCGCGCGCGACAAATTTATTGATCTGGAGGATATGTCTGACGAGGAGCTGGACAAACTTGAGTTGGAGTTCAAGAAAGTAAGGGAAAAAGGTTGGGTAAAAAAAGTTTCGAAATAATTATTCAAACGACGATATCCCAACATACTTAAGAATGTTGGGATATTATTTTGGGTGGAAATTTTAAGTATCTAACCATGTGCCGCTCTGCCGGCACAAAAGTTTCCCTGCGCGTTCCGGCTCCGCCATGATTTCTTTGACGATTTTTTCCATGCGCGCGGCCTGGGATCCCTTGACCAGAATCATATCCCCTGGCCTGATAAGATTCTGAACGGGAATCCTCGCCTCATCAGAGTTTTCAAATTCCAGAATTTGACCTCCCGCGTAGCCTGCGAGCCGCGCCTCGTCCCCGGAAAATTTTGATTTAGGCCCGACGACAACAAATATATCTATCTTGCGCTCGGCAACGGCTCGGCCCACTTCCCGATGCCCCTGCTCTGTCGCTTCCCCCAACTCTGCCATGTCCCCCAAAATTGCTATTCTGCGCTGGGCAGGAAGCAGGGAAAGTATTTCCAGGGCGGCAATCGCCGAGGCGGGCGAGGAATTATAGGTATCATCGATTATTGTTGTCGATTTGATTCCGCTCAAAAGACGGAGCCGCCCGGGGAGAGTCCGATAAATGCCGAGTGCGCGGCCGATTTCCACAAGATTCAGTCCCAGAACAATTCCGCACGCGGCCGCGGCAAGAGCCGCGTAAACGCTCGGTTCGCCCAAAACCCCCGTAAGCTCAATCGGGACCGTATTGCCCGAATACCGCGCTTTAAAAATAATGCCTTGCGGCTTGTAGATTATATCCGATGCGGCGATATCAGCACGGCTATCCAAACCGTAAAAGGTCGTTTTTCCCTTATGTTTGGCGGCCATCTGCCTGACTGCAGGATCGTCGTAATTCAAAACTGCCGTTCCGCCTCGAAGTACTCGCACCAGATTGGATTTCTCCAGAATTATATGATCCATCTTACTGAAATTCTCCAAGTGAGAAGGCCCGACCGCCGTCACGACTGAAACCGCGGGTTTGACAAACGAGGTTAAATACTCGATATCGCCGGGCCGGTCGGCGCCCATTTCGACGACCAAAATTTTCGGATATTTCGCGGGAAACAAAAAAATAAATACTCCTTTGGCGAAAATCCACAGCCATGCAAAAAATTTTCGGCCGGGGGAAATACACCCGATGATAGTAAGCGGCACCCCAATCTCGTTGTTGTAATTTCCGTAACTTTTTCTCGTCCTTGCTTTTATTGAGGCCACCGCGAAAACTGCTTCTTTCGCGGCAGTCTTGCCGACGCTACCGGTGATGGCGATAATCAAGGGCTGGTATTTCCAGAGAATAAGTATTGACAACCAACGCAAAACTGTTTTTAAAATGTTCTTTGTCATTCTATATTCTCCCCCTTCGGGGGATCTCCCGTAGGGATGATAAATTCTAATTTCATCTGGTCGGGCGAATTTGAAAATAATCAAGCAAAAATTTGGCCAGCTCTCCAAAAGCCGGCGCGGCAGTACTCTCCGCGAATCTGACAGTCTTTGGGTTGTCTATTTTTACCACTATCACAAATTTCGGATCCTCGATCGGCCCAAACCCGGCAAAAGTGCCGATTGAAAGATTGGGATCGTAGCCCACAGGGCCGTCAGCACGCGCGACCTGGGCAGTTCCGGTTTTCCCGCCCAGATAGTATCCCGGCACCCGGGCTCGTTTGCCGTGCCCGTTTTCAACGACGGAAACGAGCATCGCCGCCACAATATTGGCAGTTTTGGGAGAAACGGCCTGGCCGATCTCTTCAGGCTTTGTTTGAACAATGCCGTCCTTGGTGCGAATGCTTTCCTCAATATATGGCTTCATCATCTTACCCTGATTAGCTATGGCCGCATAGGCTTGCGCCAACTGCAGGGGCGTAACTGTTATTCCCTGTCCAAACGAGGCGGTTGCATAATCAATGTCCGCATTTCTCGTCAAATTTCGCAAATCGCCTGCGGATTCACCAGGCAGGGTTATGCCAGCTCGCTTGCCAAAACCAAACCTTTTTATCGTTTCCGCAAATTTCTCTTTTCCCGCTTTTTGCTGGAGATAAACGGCTCCCGTATTAATAGACTGCTCGAGTATTTGCGTCATAGTCTGTCTTCCGAAAGTTTTTTCATTGGCATTTTTTATTATCCGATCATTTACCTGCACGCTCCCCGTATCCTCAAATGTATCTTCCGGAGAAATTGCCCCACCGTCAAGCGCAAGCGCCATGGTAAAAGCCTTAAAAACCGATCCGGGTTCATAGGCGTCAGTTACAGCCAAATTTCGAAACGCGCCGGGGTTCTGGACTTCATTAAAAATATTTGGGTCAAAATCAGGATAATTCGCCATCGCCAATACGGCGCCGGTCCCGGGATCGAGTACAACAATGCTTCCGGAATCCGCTTCGTTTTCCCGGACAGTTTTGGAAAGTATGCTCTCCGCCTGGAACTGGATGGCACGATTGACGGTCAAGACAATATCACCGCCCGGCACCGCCGGCTCGAGTTTTCTGATGCCTCCGGTGATCCACCCTCCGCTCGCGTCTTTTTCCTGCAGGAGCGAGCCGGGTTTGCCCGCCAAAATGTCTTCGAAATACCTTTCAACGCCGTACTGCCCCATGCGCTTATCTCCTTCATACGCCAAAAAACCCAAAACTTGAGAGGCCAAACTTTTTTCCGGGTAAAACCGATAGTCTTCGGGCTGGAGATAAATCCCGGGAAGATCCAATTTTTTTACGCCCAAAGAGACGTTTTCTGGAAGCTGTTTTTTGAGGGCAACCCATTTTCGCTCGTCTTCAGAAATTTTCGCCAAAATCTCTGCCTTTGGAATCTCCAAAATCTGGCCCAAAAGTTTGGCGGTCTTTTCTTTATCAGTTATTTCAGGCGGAACCGCGTAAATCAAATCTTTTTGAATGTTCCCGACCGCTTCAATAAGCTCCTCTCCGTTTTTGCCGGTATGAATGAATATCTTTCCCCTCGCGGGAATTAGATCTTTGTACAACTGGTGCTGGTTTTCGGCCAAGCTTTGAAAATATGAATGGCCCAATACCTGGAGCGCAAAAAGCCGCACGATGACGGCGGCTGTAAAAATAACAAAAATAAAGCTTAAAAAAACCAATCTACGGCGAGTAGGCATAACCGTTTTGGCTCAAATAGTCTACCGAAGTCATGGGTACAAGGTTGAGCGTACGGATTTGGGATTCGATACTCTGTATGGATTTAAGCGACGCGGTCTCGAGCTCCAATCTCTTGTTTGATTCCTGAAGCTCAATAAGCCTTTTGTCCAGCTTCTTGATTTCATACCCTTTGGTCGAAAGATTGTTAGTTTCAAGCAAATACAACACGCCCGCCACAATCAAAAGTCCGGCCAACACAAATCCTAAACTGGACGAAAGTTTTTTCGGAGTTTTTGGTTTCATTTTTATTTTGGCTTGGGGAATTTCAAGCGTTAACGCAAAATATCTTCCCATACGCAGCAGAGTCCTATATTCTAAATTATTTGTTCTAAGGCTTCGGCGATGTTGGTCGAAGTTTTTTCAGTATCTTTCTTATATTTTTCCCATCGTTCCTGATCCCAAACTTCCAATCGATTGTACAATCCGGCAATTACAACTTTTTTCTTTATTCCGGCAAAATTTCGCAGATAATCGGGTAGGATCACTCGCCCCTGTTTGTCCATTTCCAAATCCATAGCTCCAGCAAGCATCAAACGGGAAAATGCCCTGGTATTGGACCTGCTAATGGGCAAATTTGCCAATTTACCCGCTAAATTTTGCCACTCCTTCGCAGTGTATAAGAAAAGGGCGCTGTCCAGGCCGCGTGTGACTACGGCTCCACGGCTAAGCGAGGCGCGAAATTTGACGGGTATGGACAGCCTTCCTTTCTCATCCACCGTAAGCGAGTATTCGCCGATAAACATCGGGTGGTAGAACCTTCGGTACACCACCCGACAAGTCGGGCGGTAATTAATTATTTAGTTTGAAAATACTCCTTGAGCATCAGTTTTAACACCCGCGCACCCTTGTTCGATTTCAAATACTGCTCTCTTCTAGCCGCATCAGATTTATTCAAATATCCCTCAAAGTGAATCAGTTGCCAAGGTTTGTATTTCTTTGTGTAGGAGCTTAGACCTGAATTATGCTCTTGGACCCTGCTTTTTAAACTCTTGGCAGTTAAACCTATATAGACGCCACCGTTCTTCTTACTTTCAAGCACGTAAACCGTAAAAAACACCGTATTTTCTATTAATCCTCAACTTGTAAGGTGGTGTGCGACCAACGGGAGTTCTACCACCTTATCCACTTTTCCCCACTCTTTTCCACAAATTAGTGTTGTATATCCATTATATCCCACCTGGAAATTTTCGTCAACCCCCAATAATAAACAAAAAATCGCCAGATTGGGCGATTATTGTCAAATATTACTCCAACTAACTAAACCTAAAATTCGCTTGGGGCGTATATATCGGGTTTGAGGGGATTAAATTTTCTAGGCCTATACTCAAGATACCAACAATCCTTAATCGCTCGCATCGAATGCAGAACCAAGGGTTGTATGGTTAATTCTACTGGACCTTTGTCCGCGTCCACACTTACTTCTTTTTTAGGCCCGCCTTTGGTTTGAAAATTGATATGTATTTTACCTTTCAACAACAGAAAGTATTCGGGATTTTTAGAGGGGTCGTCGCCTTTATGAAAATGCTCCGCGAATCGCTCGCCCTTTTTGCGGTAATACGCGGTCACGTGGTGATCGGAACGCAACATCAGCTTTTTAAGCGGCCACTCCCAAGTCCGCCTGCCTTTTACATTTGCTGAATTGGCCGGAGGTAAGCCTTCAATAATAATACCCCCCAATGTTCCTTTTCTTCTTGTCTTCATGCCCTATCATTATATCAAAAATTCTTTCATCCTTCCAAAGCCGACGGTGTCCTTGCCCCACTCGTCGTCAACCCCTATCATGCGGCCGCGAATAATCGTAAACTCTCCGTACTTATCATTTATTTTATCCATCGCCTGCACAACTAGCCTTGGTTTTTTATATTCAGCAAAAAGAGGCTGGTCTTGGACATCAAATTTCAATCCAGACACAGAAATACCCATTATTTTTATTTGGCCCCCCTTCTTAAATTCCTCCCCGCCTGTGGGGGGGAAAAGGTGGGGGGTAAATTGCTTGAATATTGAAAACGCATAGTGATAAATGTCTTTGCCATCATTGATCAGCTCATTTACTTTGTGTTGCTTACTAAATCCGCTGTAGCGGTTATCGGAGTGGAAATAATGAATAATGTTTCCCCACGCCTTCCGGTGGCGCATTCTGCGGCCGATTTTTTCCGACAGTTTCAGCATCAATCTTTTTATGTCCGTTAAATTACTAATTGCCCGAGGCAACGTATAAGAATGACCGATTGATTTAACAGGCTCGTCGGCTGGAATTGCAAAAAATCCGGCATCACGGAAATTGGCCATGCAATGCAGGGTGTAGCCCCATAGACCAAATTGATTGAGTAAATTTGATAACGGGTATTTGGCCAATTGCCGCAGTGTAAAAATTCCAAGCTTGTTTAATGCTTTTTCTGTCCGATTGGCAATGCCTGGAATATCAGTCAGTTTTAAGCGATTATAAAGCGAACTGATCTCATCGGGGCGGACCACAAAAATTCTGTTTATATCCCCTTCTCCCAGGTCGGCAGCTATTTTAGAAACTAATTTATTTGGTCCAATCCCGACCGAGCAAGAGACCCACTCTCCAATCTCTTTTCTTAGCCGTTGTTTTATCTCCAGCCCCAAAAGCAAGGCATCATCATAATCCCGCGCAATGCCGGTCAAGTCCGCAAACGCTTCATCGATGCTCGATTTTTCAACATTGTCCGTATAGTCCGACAATATGCGCAGAAAAGCGGCGGTTACATGCCGGTATTTATCCGGGTCAACCGGCAATAAAACAATTTTGGGATATATCTTTTTGGCATCCCAGACTGTTGTGCCGAGTTTGATTCCCAGACGTTTGGCCTCAACCGATGGAGCAATGATAATCCCGCCCAGATGCTCGCAGACTCCTACCGGCTTTCCGCGAAGGTGCGGGTTGGCCTGCTGTTCCACACTTGCGAAGTAGGAATTCATATCGAGATGAAGTATAATGCTATTATTCATAAAATTCATGCTTGCCCCGTAGTGTCCGCCATAGGCGGTCTACTATCGGGGTCAATATGTAGTATAATTCTAGACATGGTTAAATTAGTTCTGTCCAATACCACGACCTTTTTTTCCGGCCGTATTGAATCGGTTTTTAAAAAAGCAAAAAAAAACGGCTTTAAATACGTAGAAATCATCCCCTATCGCTGGACTACGGCGCAGGAAGTCTCAAACTTGGAAAAAAAATACGGTGTCCAAGTTGCCGGAATTCATATGCCACAGTATTGGCTTAGAAACCCCAAATCCTCTATATTCAACCTTGTCTTTGGGTTTTATTTGGGCGGCGCGGCAAATAGTCCCGGCTTCGCGATAACCAAGAGCTTATCCAATCGCCGACCTTATTTGCTTTTCCATGCCAATGTCGCCGATGAAATGGGTGATAAATCTAGAGAGATATCGCACCAATTTCATACCCTTGTAGAGAATATTCCTTACCGCACAAATTACCCGGAAAATTATTGGAATCCTGTTGTCTCAAAAGAATCAGGTTTTGTCTTCGATCCAGGACATTACAAAGAAACTCCGACGGATATCCCTCATCCTGATATGTTAGAAGTCTATGAAAAAACCCTCCCCGAGGTTGTACATATATCCTACAATACTTGGTTTCAGCATGTCCTGCCCGATAAAAAAGAGCAGGATGAACTGCGGCGCTGCTTCTCAATTCACCGCCCCCGCTACCTCGTCCTAGAAACAAACCCTTTGGTGAGCGTGAAAAAAGGGAAAGCAATGCTTGAAAAGTTAATCCGTTAAACTATAACTATCCTCTATCCACCATTTCAAATTCTCGGTATTGAATCCGAGTTTGAACGCGTTAGCGCCGTCTGAAACCGAAAAAAAATAAATCCGTACAGCTCCTTCCTTGATCGTATGGACGAGGTTTACTTTGAGAATTTTGTAGCGACATTGTCCCCATTTGATAATATGCGGAAACACGCCGTTATCTTTAAAAGACACAATCACTTCAATTGTTTCCATGAGGATTAGTTGAATACCACATGACACAACTTACTGTTAATCATGACAGGGATGCCTTTGATTGCCTCTATTTCTTGTGTGACCTGTTTGACGGGACAAGCATGTTCTAAATTATTCATACACCGCGTGCAAAGGTTTTTGAGGGCCGCAATCGCCTCATATTTGGTTTTATCTAATTCAGACATATTTTTTATTCCAACTGTCTAATTACCCCCACCACCTTCCCCTGCACGCTCCACTCGTCGTTCGGATATATATTCTGATACTTTGGGTTTTCCGGTTTCAGGTACCTCCGCCCGTTTATTTCAACAAATCTTTTGACTGTTGCCTCGTCATGCAAAAGCGCTACCACTATATCTCCCGTCCGCACTTCGCGGGTTGGCTTAACAATTACCAGATCCCCTTCCAAAATCCCCGCGCCAATCATGCTGTCCCCCCTCACCTGGAGCAAAAATACGTCTTTGCGTCCGCGCAAAAACGAGTTCGGCAAATTAACCCATTCCTCGACATGTTGTTCTACAATTATGGGTCCGCCGGCCGGAACCGTTCCCAAAAGGGGCACACTTTGAATACCTGCCCTAACCTCATTTCCAAATTCGTCCAAGACTTGAATACCGCGGGCGGTGCCATCGCGTTTCACATAACCCTCCTCTTCCAAAGCGTACAATAGCTTGGCCACCGCGTTTTTGGACCGGACCTTGAGCGCCTTAGCCATTTCGGACACGGTAGGTGGAATTCCCTTTGCCTGAACCGCGGCAATAATATAGCCTAGCAATTCTTTCTGACGTCTTGTTATCATATTCTAGATTCTAAATTCTATATTCTAATCTTATGGTAAACAATCGTTCACCTATATGTCAAGGCCTAAATTTGTGGATAACTAAAAACCCAAGCCCTTGTTAGGGCTTGGGTTTAAAATTTCAAATTTTCTTTAAGCTTCGCCAGAACCTTCTTCGGTTGGCGCAACCTCCCCTTCTGTCTTCTCCTCTTCAGTGCCCGGCGTTGTTTCGTCACCTTTATCCGGCATATCTTGCATGAAGATATCGCTCATTATGTTTTCTCCTTAACTCCCCCGCAAAACGAAGGAGGATTAATAAAACTGTCCTAAATATAAAGGTATGCGTTAATGCTGTCAAGTCAATAAAGCCTACTCTGTCAAAATTGAATGCCCGTTTTCGATAACCGCCACTGTGTGTTCGAAATGCGCGGCGAGACTGCCGTCGGCTGTGAGCACTGTCCACCCATCGGGCATAAATTTCACTCTCCAATCACCCAACGTAAACATCGGCTCTATCGCCAAAACCATGCCAGACCTCAACTCTTCAAGCGTTCCCCGCTTACCGTAATTGGGCACTGAAGGGGGCTCATGAATGCTGTGCCCCACACCATGCCCGATGAGATCGCGGATCACACCCAAACCGAATTTCTTTCCCACTGCCTGGACCGCGTGAGCAACATCGCCGATGGTGTTGCCGGGTTTTATCTCTTCAATTCCCGCATGGAGGGCTTCTCTTGTCCCGGCTAATAAATTTTCAACTTCGCGGCTTATTTTTCCCACTGGAACAGTAATCGCCGCGTCAGTATATAAATTTTTGTATTTGATTCCCAGATCCAAACTGATGATCTCGCCCTGTTTGAGAATTCTTTTGCTGGGAATGCAATGCACGACTTCATTATTTATTGACGCGCAAAGAGCCGCCGGAAACGATTTCTTGTTCCACGATGGCGTGTATCCCAAAAAGGCCGCTTCCGCTCCCGCCTTGCCAATCTTGTCTCGAGCTAATTCTTCCAAATCCCAGGTGGAAATGCCAGCCGCGACTTTCGCGGCGACATCCTCAAGCACCTGCCCGAGAATCTTTCCGCCCTCGCGCAAAACTTTTATTTCGTCCGGGGTTTTAATGAGGCTCATTTAGCCATTTGTGATAAAACTTTATTACAACATTAATCACGCCATCGAGATTTTCCGTTCCAGTGTCCACAACCAGATCAAATCTTGTTTTGTCGGTAATATCCACTTTATACAAATTTAAATACCGTTTGCGTTCGCTTTCTACTCTCTTAAACGTGTTCTCGCGTACTTCATCAACCGACGATCCTTTTTGGCTTAGCCTTCCCGTTTTTTGGATATGAGTAAATGTTCGTTCCGCTGCCATTTGAGGATCGAGGTCAAGAAACACCTTAAAAGAATCTGGCATCCAGTGAAACGCCATTCGCGAATCAATCACCAAGTTATCCTTTTCTTCGTGCATTTTTTTGAGTAATTCATCCACTTCCAAGTCAATTTCTCGTTGCTTTTCTGCAGTAATATTTATTTCTTCAATCGAGTAACCGCGCTCCGACGCCATTTTCCTAAATAGATCGCCCGAAGAAAAATGTTCGTACCCGAGCATTCTCGCGACCCCCTTTGCGGTACTAGACTTTCCACTCCCCGGATATCCGGCTATGGTAATAATATGCTTCCTCATTTTAAGCCCAGCCTGTTAACGATTTCCTCCTGGACTTTCTCAATCGACGGCGACCCGTCGATACTAATAAGTTTTTTCTCATTTTCCAATTGCCTGACAACAGGCATTGTTTCCGAATTGAATAATTCAAAACGCTTCTTGAGAGCTTCGGGATGATCATCGACCCTACCCCGGCCGCCAATCCTTTTCAAGGCTTCTTCTTCCGGGAGCTCAATAAAAATAACCTTGTAATTCCGACGCCCGAGCCTCACCCAAGAGGCCTTCATCAATTCGTACTGCCGCAGAGAACGCGGAAAACCGTGGACAACAATACTTTGATCAGGCGGAATTTTCGACAAACGGTCTTCAATCACCGCAACAATTAATTCCGGCTCGACCAATCGCCCTTCCACATTTATGGTTTGATTTACTTTTTTCCCAAGTTGGGTATCTGTTTTGGCAATCTCCCGAAGCTCATTGCCCGCGCCGATCACGACAAAACCGAACTCTTTGGCGAGCAAGTCCGCCTGCGTGTCCTTGCCCGACCCCTGGGGCCCCAGAATAACTAAATTAGAAACCTTCATAATCGCGCATCACGAGCTGCGATTCAATTTGTTTCACGCTCTCAATGACAACAGCGACCACGATCAAAAGGCTCGTGCCGCCGATGGTCAGCGCCTGCGTTTTGGTAACAATCTGCATCAGAAACGGCAGGACGGCGATGAGGCCCAAAAATACGGCTCCGGCCAGCGTAATCCGATTCAAAACGCGGTATAGAAATTCCGCGGTCTGGTGCCCGGGACGCAATCCCGGCACGAATCCGCCTTGTTTTTGCAGATTGTCCGCGATGTCCTCCGGGTTAAACACGACTGCCGTGTAGAAATAAGTAAAAGCAATTACGAGTATAAAATACGCAATGCCGTAAAAAGTGGTATTGGCAAAAAGCTCGCTTATGGACCGGGCGAAATCGGCAATGGCCGGCGTTTTCGCCTGCGTCAAAAAGTTCGCGATTATTCCGGGAAATAACAGTATGGAAATGGCGAAGATGATCGGAATCACGCCCGCGGTATTTACCCGAATCGGCAAGTGAGTATTGACTCCGCCGTACAATTTGTCTCCTCTGACGCGCTTGGCATAGGATACGGGTATATTCCGGGTCGCTTCGGTCATAATCACTACGCCAAGAACCACGGCCAGCGCGATCAGCACGAAACCGATAATGGTCGGCAATCCCAATGTTTCATAAATCGAACCGATCCGCGCGGTACCGCCGGGCAATTGCGACACAATCCCGGCAAAGATGATGAGTGATATGCCGTTACCGATACCGTATTCGGTAATCAGTTCCCCGAGCCACATCAAAATCAGAGTACCAGCCGTAATCGACAAAATGATAATAAACCACTGCGAGGAAGTAAGTCCGGCCAGGATGTTCACCGCTCCGCCGCCCCCTCGCGAAAACAAGGTAATGGTTCCAAAACCCTGCAGGGCCGCCAATGGCACAGTCAAATAGCGCATGTACTGGTTTACCTTTGCTCTCCCCGCTTCTCCTTCCTTCTGTAGCTGCCCGAGTTTCGGAATAATGATCGCCAGAAGCTGCATGATGATGGAGGCCGTGATGTAGGGGCCGACCCCCAGCATCGCGATTGAAAAATTTGACAAGCCGCCGCCCGAGAAAATATCAAGCAGTCCAAAGAGCTGATTTTGGCTGAAAAATTGGCGAAGCGCGGCGGCATTTACGCCCGGTATCGGTATCGCGGCCAAAACCCTGGTCACCGCCAAAATCAGCAAAACCATGAGGATTTTGTGGCGCAAATCCCGAAGCCGCCAGATTTGAATCAGTTTATTGATCATTTTTTCCCCCAGCGGCCTCAATGGCCTTTTGAGCCGGTTTCGAAAGCTTTACCCCTTTGAAATCCATTTTTTTTGTTACCGCCCCGCCCCCCAATATTTTTACCGGCAGTTTCGAGTTTGCAAT
Organism: bacterium; assembly: GCA_030700065.1. Taxonomy (GTDB): domain Bacteria; phylum Patescibacteriota; class Doudnabacteria; order UBA920; family 2-01-FULL-46-14; genus JAUYKH01. The sequence continues at coordinate 25,325 of JAUYKH010000015.1, forward strand.
CAGGCCAGCCTGTTTTAAGACCTCCGGCGTCACGGGAAATTTCGAGACGCGCTTTTCGACTTCAGAGAGATCAACGACCTGGTTTTTCGGATAAAATGACTTAAAGCCGCGAATTTTGGGGATTTGACGGATAAAAGGCATGCGCCCTCCCTCGAAGCCCGGCTTGATATTCCCTCCGGAGCGGCTCTTTTGCCCCTTCATGCCCCGGCCTGAATAAGTCCCGTGGCCGGAGCCGGATCCTCGCCCGACTCTCTTTCGGTCCTTTCTTCCTATCTTCGGTTTTAGGTTTGATAAATTAAGCATTTTCCTTATTTTCTCGCTGCGGCTTCATTTTCAACTTCTTAAGCGCTTCATAGGTCGCCCGGACATTGCTTATCTTGTTCGCACTGCCCAGCATTTTGCTTGAGATATTTTTTATGCCCGCCAAATCAACAACCGCCCGGACCGGACCCCCTGCCACGATTCCGGTTCCCCGCGGGACTGGTTTTAGAATAATTTGCGCCGCCTTGAATTTGATTCTTATCTGGTGCGGGATGGTATCGTTCACAATAGGCACTTCAATCATATTTTTTTTGGCTTCCGCCGTAGCTTTGCCGATTGCCTCGGCAACATCCGTCCCCTTCTTTACGCCTATGCCGACTTTGCCTTTCCGGTCTCCCGCAACAACCAGGGCGCGAAACCTCATGCGCTTCCCGCCCGCCACTACACGGGTCACCCGTTTTATCTCGACGACCTTTGTCTGAAATTCTTTTTTGATTGCTTCCCTGCGTGAATATGCCATCATGTTAAATCTTTAATCCCGCCTCGCGCAAGGCCTTGCCCACTGCTTCAACCCGCCCATGATAAATATTCCCGCCACGGTCGAATACAGCCTCCTTTATCCCCGCCTTCGCCGCGCTTTTGGCCAAAAGCTTGGCGGCATCCACAACCCGATCTTTCCCTTTCGATTTTTCGGTTGAGGCGGAGGCCACCGTCACGCTCTTCTCATCATCAATGAGCTGAAGGTGGATATGCTTGTGGCTCTTGAACAAACTTAACCGCGGACGAGACGCAGTACCGCTTATTTTTGCTCTTATTCTTCTATGTCGATTAATTCTATTTTCTTGCCTTGTCATAAATTCCTACGAATTACGAATTTTTACCAATCTACGAATGATTTAGTAGGGTTTATCCCGCCCCTACTGATTTAACTACTTTGCCGGCTTTGCGACGAATAACTTCTTCCGCGTATTTTATTCCCTTGCCTTTGTACGGCTCGGGTTTTTTTCTGCTTCTTACGAGCGCCGCAAATTGGCCGACCTCCTGCTTATCGATGCCACTGACTGTAATTATACTTTTTTCCACCTTAACTTCCAAGCCGGGAAAAATCGGCAGTTCGACCGGATGAGAGAAGCCAATATTCAAAACCAGCTTTCCGTCGGCAACCGAAGCCCGGTATCCGACTCCGGATATTTCAAGTTTCCGTTCAAATCCGGCTGACACGCCGGTTATCGCGTTTTGAACGAGCGAACGGAATGTGCCCCAAAGCGCTCTCTGCTTGCGATTGTCCGGATTGGGAACGCTTACCGCAAGCTGGCCTTCTGCCGATTTAACCGCGACGCTAGGATGCAATTCAACAGTCAAATGACCTTTGGGTCCTTTGACGTTCAATGTCTGCCCGGCGATATTGACTTCCACGCCTTCGGGTATTGTTATGGGTTTTTTTCCAATCTTGCTCATATTTTTACCATATCTGGCAAATTACTTCGCCCCCGACTTTTTCCTTGCGCGCCTGTCGGTCAGTCATCAATCCCTTTGAAGTTGAAACAATTGTCGCGCCGAAACCAGATTTCACTTTTGGAATCTCCTGACTTCGGGCATAAATCCGCTGACCGGGTTTGCTTATGCGATTGAGTCCGGAAATTATCGGCGATCCGGCCTCATCGTACTTTAATTTAAGCTTCAAATGCTTTAATGATTTTTCTTCCGTCCCGCCGTCTATTTCCACTTGATCAATCCAACCTTGATTATGAAGCAATTCGGCCAAGTTCTGTTTCAGCTTCGAATACGGCAAAACCACCTCGGCCTTTTTTACGGCCAAGGCATTTCTGATTCGTGTTAGCATGTCTGATATTGGATCAGTCATACGTTTGATCTTACCAACTGGATTTAATAATACCTGGAATTTCCCCTTTGGAAGCCATCTCGCGAAAACAAATCCGGCACAAATCGAAATCTCTCATGTAGCCGCGCTTTCTTCCGCAACGCCAACAGCGTCTCACCAGTCGCGTGGAATATTTCAGCTTTTTCTTTGATTTGGCAATCTGACTCTTTTTAGCCATATAAATTTAATGTGTCTTTTCCGCCGGAGGCGGATCCGCCTTAGGCGGAAAACGGCATTCCTAACTTTTTCAAAAGCAGATAGGCCTGCTCATTGTTCTTTGCTGTGGTGACAATAGTGATCTCGAGACCAAAAGTCAATCCGACCTCTTCCTGCGCCATCTCCGGAAAAACAAAATGTTCAGATACGCCACAACTGTAATTTCCCTTTCCGTCAAGAGCGGTTTTTGAAAGACCGCGGAAGTCGCGGGTGCGCGGCAAGGCGGCATTGATAAATTTATCCAAAAATTCGTACATCCGTCTGCCTCGAAGCGTGACCCGCAAACCGACTATTTGTCCTTCGCGGATTTTGAACGCGGAAATTGCCTTCCTCGCGCGGGTCAAAAGCGGTTTCTGCCCGGTAATCCTGGCCATCGCCAGGGTAATTTCATCAAGGCTTTTAGGATTTTGCTGGAGCACCCTCCCGATTCCCGCGTTTACTATAACTTTTTCGATCCTGGGAACTGCAAAAACATTGTCCAAATGAAGCTCTGCTTTGAGCTCTGGACGGATTCGCGTTTTATATAATTCCTGCAATCTGGTAGCCATAATATAAGATCAAATATTCTTGCCGCATCGCTTGCATACGCGTCTTTTCATCCCTTTTTCATCCGTGACATGGCCAATCCGGGCGGGTTTTTTGCAGTGGGGGCATACAACCATCAGGCGAGACGCTCGCATGGGCATTGGAATCCGAAGTTTCTGTCCTTTTTCTCCGCCTTTTTTGGGCTTTCGGTGCCGGAATACGATATTGCGCCCCTCAACGGTCGCCATATTGAGTTTCGTATTCACCTTCAAGACTTTCCCCGTCTCGGATCGATCCTTGCCGGATAAAATTTTTACCAAATCGCCTTTTTTGATATTGGTCATATTACTTCGGGCGCCAAGCTAATAATCTTCGTGAAACCCAAATCCCTTAATTCTCGGGGGATGGGTCCAAAAATGCGGGTTCCGCGCGGCTCTTGGGAATCCTTATTGACCAACACAGCCGCATTCTCGTCAAAACGGATGTATGAGCCGTCCGCGCGCCTCGTTTCCTTCCGGGTCCGGACAATAACCGCGTATACTTTATCACCCTTTTTCACGCTTCCGGTCGGACTCGATGCCTTGACGGACGCCGCCACGACATCGCCTATCCTGGCCGCTTTGCGTTTATTTTTGCCAGATACGCTGAAAACCGCGATTTCCTTCGCGCCCGTGTTGTCCGCAACTTTCAATCTTGAACGTAATTGAATCATATTACTTAATCTTTTTTACAATTTTCCATCGTTTCTCGCGCGAAATCGGCCGTGAACTTTCGATCTCCACCGTGTCTCCAACTTGATATTCATTCTTCTCGTCATGAGCTTTATATTTTTTCGTAACCGTAAAATGCTTCCTGTATTTCGGATGACTTTTGCGGGTTACAACTTTGACAACCGCTGTCTTGTTCATTTTATGAGCCACGATCTCCCCTTGTGCGCTAGATTTTTGCTTCCCTGCGGTCTGGCTCATGTCTTTTTCCTTTCTTCAAGTATTGTTAAAATCCGGGCCAAATCCTTTTTGGTTTGCCGCAGCTGCTGGTGATTTTTAATCTCGCGGTTGGCGACTTTAAATCTCAAAGCGCGAATATGCTCCTTCATTTCTTCAAGCTGTTTCAATAAATCTTCCGTCGGTTTTTTTCGAATATCTTGAGCTTTCATCCCTCGCCCTTCCTTGCCTCAAAACGGGTTTTAACCGGCAATTTTCTAGCGGCCAGGCGCATCGCCTCGCGCGCTTGTTGGGGTGTAACGCCGTCCATTTCAAAAAGCATCCGTCCCTTTTTCACGACCGCGACAAAGTAATCCACCGCGCCCTTCCCCCCGCCCATCGGTATTTCGTTGCCTTTCGCCGTAATGGGCTTGTCCGGAAATATTCTCACCCATATTTTTCCGCCGCGTTGGACATATCTCGTCATTGCCCGGCGCGCCGCCTCAATTTGTCTGCTGGTTACCCAAGAATTGCTCAAAGCCCGCAACCCGTAGTTCCCGAAACTCAAAACATTCCCGACCATGGCCTTGCCCTTGGTATGACCGCGGTGATGCTTTTTATGTTTAAGTTTTTTGGGAATCAACATATTCTAAATTCTTTCTTTCTTAAGCTCTTGAGCGGCAAAGACTTCGCCTTTATTGACCCAAACTTTTATTCCGACTGTTCCATAAGTGGTGAAAGCTGTCGCCCGCGCAAAGTCGATATTTGCCCGCAGGGTATGCAAGGGAAGCTTCCCTTTGTAAAGCCATTCTGTCCGCGCAATTTCCGCTCCGCCCAAGCGGCCGGAAATCGCGATTTTGACCCCGGTTGCCCCCGCGTCCATAATCTGCTCGATCGCTGTTTTCATGGCCCGCCGGTAGGACATCCGCTTTTCGATTTGCTCCGCCAAAGTCTGCGCCCAAACCTGGGCCTCGAGATTGATATTCCTTGATTCTTCGATGGTCACCTTGAGATCCACTTTCCCGATGATATGTTTCTTGAGCTGTTTCTTGAGCTCTTCGACTCCCCCGCCGCCCTTTCCGATAATCATGCCGGGGCGGGTAGAGTGGACGATTACATTGATTTCTTCGTTCAATCTCTCAATATCTATTCTGATAATGCCTGCTTTGGCATACTTTTCCGCCACAATTGTCCGAATTGTGCTGTCTTCCTTGAGCGTATCCGAGAATTTTTTTCCACGGGCAAACCACCTGGATTTCCAGGTGTCAGTGATATTCATTCTAAAACTGCGCGGATCAACCTTGTGGCCCATAATAGTTAGCTTCCCATATTACCTCGTCTGTCAAAACCTGTATAGTGCTTGCCTTTTGGATCCTGTTTGGGCGGCAGCTGCGGGCCGCTTCCCTCTTTCCTCTTTCTCCGCAAAAAGCTGAACCGGGACGGCTTGGTTTCTTCCGGCTCTGGAGCTTTGACCGCCTGCAATGCTTCTTCCGGTTTTGGTTCCGGCTTTTTGCCTGCAGGCCTTGCAATCGATTTCTTACCCACGCCCAAAATCAAATTCATATGGCTGGTTCTCTTTCGCACTGGTAATGCCCGACCTTGGGCGCGGGGCATATATCGCATGTAAACAGGGCCGCCGTCTATCGTGAGATTTTTGATGAACAGCCGTTCTTTTTCAATCTGGTGATTGTGAGAAGCGTTCGCCACTGCGGAGTCAATCAATTTCGAAATCGGCCGCGCCGCCTTTTTCACCAAAAATTTGAGCTGCGAAAGCGCGGTTTCCACCGGCATATCCTTCAATAACCGGGCCACGAGTCTGGCCTTCCTGGGGGAAATATGAATTCCACCTGCCCGGGCTTTGACTTCTGTAATTATTTTCTTTAAGTCTTCCATTATTCTATATTCTCTATTCTAAATTCTATTTCTTCTCTCCTCCCGGTTCCTCTTGCGCGGCGGCAACCTTCGCCCGTTCCGCGTCAGCCGCCGCGGCCGCTTCTTCTTTGGCCATGCGGCCTCCGTGGCGGGTAAACTTTCTCGTCAGAGAAAACTCGCCCAGTTTATGCCCGACCATGTCTTCAGTAATAAAAACTTCGTTGAAAATCTTTCCGTTATGCACGGCAAAAGTGAAGCCGACCATCTCCGGAGTGACTGTGGAATCCCGCGACCACGTCTTGATGACAGTCTTGGCGCCCGCCTTGAGGTTCTGCATTTTCTTGATGAGATTCGGATCCACAAACGGCCCCTTTTTTAAACTTCTGGACATACTATTTAGTCAACTTAAAGGTAGTAAGCACTTCAGCAACATTAAAGTTGTCAGGCCCTGATGTTGCATTTCTGGTTAGGTAAATATCGGTCGCGGTCTGACCCAAAACCTTCCAACCGCTTTTCTGACCATCCGGCATCATATCCCAAATTTCCTTTGGGTAGATTGTTATAGTCAAGGGTGCAAAGTACCCATACATCTCATCGGTTACATTTATAACGGTACTTGATTTATCAGATGTCGGCAATGAAAATTGTATATAAGTTGGGCGTCCCACCCCTTGGCTTCCCTCAGATGAAAACACTTTATATCCTTGCCACGCGTCGGTGAAAGTTAACTGAAATCCGAATCGACTATTTGTGTAAATTTTCCAGCTTGCGGTTTCCATACTCGCCCGATATTCGTTGAGGGGCTGCCCTTCAATTAAAATTGTATAACCAACCTCCCTACCAAGGTCCCCTTCTATAACATCTGTAATTGCATTAGAAACACGTTGGAAAGTATCTTCAAAAATGGCCCAACCTTCTGAGGTGATTTCTTTGGTAAAGTTAAGGGTAATTAGGTTGCCTTCAACTTTGACAGCAATTAATTTGCTCCCAACGGGGGTACCGGGCTTACCCAATGCCGTTTCAACTGCGGTTTTAACACGCGAATCCAAACTTGGTTGAACTGGAACCGTATTGCAAGCTGCGGCAAAGAAGATAACTGCGGCGGCGATTAAAAACGTCTTTTTCATATTATTTCCTGCGTCTGATTATAAATTTATTCGACAATCGATTCTTTTTTCGCGTCTTCACACCCAGCGCGTGTTTGCCCCACGGGGTTTTCGGATATTTCAAGCCAATCGGATTTTTGCCCTCCCCACCGCCATGCGGATGGTCAACCGGATTCATCGCCTTACCCCGCACCGTCGGCCTGATTCCCATCAATCGCTTGCGGCCGGCTTTGCCGATGCGGACATTCATGTGGTCAACATTCGAAACCTGCCCGATCGTGGCCATGCAATTTTCGTCAATCTTCCTGATTTCTCCAGATGGCAATTTCAAAATCGCGTACCCGCCTTCGACGGCTGTGATTGTCGCGTAACTGCCGGCCCCTCGGACGATTTGCCCGCCGCGGCCCGCCGCCAATTCAACATCATGCACAATCGTGCCGACCGGCATATTCTTGATGACTGTTCGAAAGCCTGGTTTGATCTCCACTTTCCCTTTGGAACTGATAACCTGATCCCCTACTTGAACGCCAGCTGGAGCGATAATATAGTCTTTCGCGCCGTTCTTGTAAAACAGCAATGCTATAAACGCGGAACGGTTCGGATCATATTCGATGGACGCGACCTTTGCCGGAATATCAAATTTCGTCCGCTTGTAATCCAGCAGGCGGATCCTCTTCTTCGCTCCGCCGCCGATATGCCGGACGGTGATGTGTCCATGCTGATTTCTGCCGCCGCTTTTGGCCTTGGATAAAAATTTCGAACGCGGGCCTTGCGGTTTTTTTGACAGATCTGAATAAACTACTACGGAAGTTTTCCGAAGCCCGGGAGTCGTTGGTTTGTAATATTTAATGGCCATATATTATCCGACTGATTCAATAATTCCTGGGATTTTTTCGCCTTTGCGAACTTCAACAATTGCTTTCTTCCAGGGGGAGGTCCGCCCTGTGGTTTTGCCATAGCGCCGCGATTTGGACGGCATACTGATTATCCGCACGGAGGCGACATGAACATTGTAAACTCGCTCGATACTCTTTCTTATCTCGCTTTTGTTTGCCGAATCCGCGACCGCGAAAACATACCGTCCCATTCCCGCCAGATGAGTGCCTTTCTCGGATGTGACCGGCCGCAGCAAAATCTGGTAAGCCCGGCCAGTGTTTCCTTTTGGCGTCGGCTTCTCCGGCTGTTTTTCGGCTTCCGGCTTTTCGGCCTTCTGCGGCTCTTCAGTCCGCTTTTTCTTGAATTTTAGCTTGTCGAGTATTCCCATACCTTTATAAATACGTCTTTTCAATCTCCGGCAACGCGTCTTTCAGCACAATTATTGAATTTGCCTGAAGAAGGTCCAGGATATTCAGATTCGCAGCGGTAATAACCTTGACATCCGGCAGATTAGCGCTTGCGCGGGCTAGTTTTTCCGCCTTCGCGGGAGTGATAATTAAAACATTTTTTCCCGTTGGCTTCATTTTTTTCGCAAAAATGTCAATTTTTTGCAAAAGCTCTCTGGTCTTGGCCTCTTGCAGCTCAATATTATCCACGACCAAAAGCTGATTTGACTTTATCCGGTCAGTCAGGGCGGCAAAAAGGGCCAGCCGGTTTGTTTTTTTGTTCACCTTCTTGTAAAAATTTCTGCCCGCGACCGGACCAAAAATTATTCCGCCGCCGCGCCAAAGAGGAGAACGGATGGAACCGGCCCGGGCGCGACCCGTGCCTTTCTGCTTCCAAGGTTTCTTCCCGCCCCCCCGCACTTCCCCTTTGGTCTTGGTTCTGGCCGTGGCCCGCCGCAGGTTGGAAAGTCTGGCGGTAACTACCTGATGCAGAACACCGGGCTTTAATTCCTTGATCTCAAAAATCTTTGGGTTCAGCTCGATCTTGGAACCCGTATCTTCTCCGGACTGGCTGTAAACGGAAACTTTGAGCATATAAATTAGGCCTTTGCCTGATATTCAAAAACGTCCGCGATTGCCTTCTTTTTGCCGGTGGCGACAATTTTGACGATACTTCCAAAATGTCCCGGCACCCCGCCTTTTGCGAACAACAGATTTTTCGCGGGATCAACGGCCACGACAACCGAATGTTTGACTGTCGCGTTTTGGGCCCCCATGTGTCCGGCCATCCGCAGTCCCGGCCGCACATGCTGGGGAAACCGCTGTCCGATCGAGCCGACCGCGCGGGGATGGTCATGGCCATGGCTGGCCGGCGCTCCGTGAAAACCGTGCCGTTTCATGGCTCCGGCGAAACCCCGCCCTTTCGAAATTCCGGAAATATCAATTACCTGGCCTGGCGTAAAATCGGAAACCTTGATTTCCCGCCCTTTTTCGATTTTCAATTCTGAATTCTCCATTCTAAATTCTGCTCTCTTCTTGTTGCCGAAACTAATCTGCACGGCGGAATACTGATCTTTTTCAGGCGTCTTCACCTGAATTACCTTGCACGGGCCCGCCTGAAGCACTGTCACCGGAACAACTCGCCCCTCTTCCGTAAACAACTGGGTCATATTCAATTTTTTGGCAAGTATAAACATAATTTTTAAAAAAATACCAGGAAGATCCATTCCTGGTTAGAATCGGATCTTCGGTGATATCCCGCCTGCGGCGGGATCAGAACCCGAAGTATTTACATCTTGATCTCTATTTCCACGCCGGCGGGGAGGTTCAGTTTATCAAACGCGTCTTTGGTTTTCTGCGTTGGATTCAGAATATCAATCAATCGTTTGTGCATGCGCATCTCGTACTGATCGCGGGAATCTTTGTGCACAAAGGTCGATTTATTAACCGTATATTTTTTCTTCTCTGTGGGAAGAGGCACCGGTCCGGCGACCATCGCCCCGCTTCGCTTGGCAGTATCCACAATTTGCTTCGCGCTCTGATCTATCAATTTGTGATCATACGCGCGTATTTTGATCCGGATGCGCTGTTGTGCTGGTTCTTCCGCCTTTCCTTTCATTGCTTGATATTACTTGATTATCTTCGTCACAACCCCGGCGCCGACCGTGTGGCCGCCTTCGCGGATCGCGAATCTTTGCTGCTCTTCCAGAGCCACAGGTGCGATCAGTTTGATAATCAATTTGATAGTATCGCCCGGCATGACCATTTCCTTGCCCGCGGGCAGGGCGGCCTCTCCAGTCACGTCAGTGGTTCGGATGTAAAACTGCGGTTTATAACCCGTGAAGAACGCGGTATGACGTCCGCCTTCCTCTTTCGTCAGAACGTAAACTTCGGCTTCAAATTCAGTATGAGGAGTGATCGATCCCGGCTTGGCCAAAACTTGTCCGCGCTCGACTTCTTCCTTTTTGGTGCCGCGCAAAAGAATCCCGGCATTGTCTCCGGCTCGCCCTTCGTCCAGGGATTTGTTGAACATTTCAATGCCGGTAACGACTGTCTTTGAAGTCGGACGGATACCAATAATTTCGATCTCATCGCTTAACTTCACAATGCCCCTCTCGATTCTTCCCGTTACAACAGTGCCTCGCCCTTCGATAGAAAAGATGTCTTCAATCGGCATCAAAAAGGGTTTGTCCGTGTTGCGCACCGGCTCGGGGAAGTATGTGTCCATGGTATTGACGAGCTGTTCGATGCTCTTGAGCGCTTCGGGGTCATTTTCCATGGCCTTGAGCGCGGACCCGCGAATGATCGGGGTTTCCTTTCCGGGATATTCGTATTTGTTCAAAAGTTCGCGAACTTCCTCTTCAACCAGATCTATGAGCTCGGGGTCGTCCACCATGTCCACTTTATTCAAGAAGACGATAATATGCGGCACACCGACTTGTCTGGCCAGCAAAATGTGTTCTCGGGTCTGCGGCATCGGGCCGTCAGCCGCGGATATGACCAAAACCGCGCCATCCATCTGGGCCGCGCCCGTGATCATGTTTTTGATGTAATCCGCGTGTCCCGGCGCGTCAACGTGGGCGTAATGGCGCTTCTCTGTTTCGTACTCGACATGCGAAGTGTTTATGGTGATTCCGCGCTCCTTTTCCTCCGGAGCGTTGTCAATGGAATCATAGCTTCGTTCCTTCGCCAGTCCTTTGGAAGCCAAATAATGGGTGATGGCCGCGGTCAGAGTGGTTTTGCCGTGGTCAACATGCCCGATTGTTCCGACGTTAATATGGGGTTTTGTGCGTTCAAATTTCCCGACTGCCATACTTTTTTATAAATCTTTTAATAATAAATTGACAAAAAAATTATAATTGACTTTTTCGATAAAGTCAAACTTTATACAATATATCAAATCCCCAGATGGGCGTCAAGGGGCTCTATCCTGACTTCGTCCACGGTATTCTCGGCCAACAGTCCCTCGTCGGCGGTGAGCTGGGCTTTGGTGATTTGCTTGTTGATGTCCTCGATTTCCGAAATCCGTTCGGCCAGCTTGCCGGCAATGCTCGGAACCGCGAGATTCTGAAATTCCTGGTAATCCATGAGCACCACTTTGGGCTCGCCCTCTTCGACAATAATAAATTTGCCCCCGATGAGCTTAAGTATCCGCAAAATGTCCGCAAGCTTATCTTGATCCATATTACCCATATTCTAGCCTTATTTCACAAAAGGCACAAATGCGAAACCGGGGAAACTTTCTTCTTCAAAGCTATCCTTACCGGTTTTCGTCAAATGTTTGATCGAGCAATCGTACGCTGTTCCAACCGGGATCACTATTTTCCCACCGACGACGAGTTGTTGTTTGAGGGATTTTGGAATTGCCGGCGCGGCGGCGCTGGCGATTATCCGGTCAAAGGGTGCGGCTTCTGGCAGACCCTCCCAGCCGGACTGATTGCGAAGCTCAATATTTTTATATTCCAATTTTTTTAAATTGCTTTTGCCAAACTCAAAAACTTCCGGAACAACTTCCAATCCCCATACTTTTCCCTGCTCGCCAGCTATGTGAGCCAAAATTCCGGCCGTCCAGCCTGAACCAAAACCAATGTCTAATATCTTTTGCCCGGGCTGGGGATCCAAAAGCTCCATCATAAAAGCCACGGTGTAGGGCTGGGAAATCGTCTGCCCTTCGCCAATCGGCAGGGGGGCATCAACATAAGCGTCCGCCTCAAACCCAGCCGGCACAAATTTCTTCCGGTCATTTGCCAGGAAAGCGAAAATAATTCGCGGGGTCTTCAAAACCCCGGCTTGTTTTAAACTCTCCACCAATTCACGCATCTTTTTTCCTTTTCGAATATACTGGACTTGGCACGAACCTTTTTTGAAAAAAATTTTTGACTCTGTGATGATTTCCGGCGGCAAACGCTACGGAATTCCCCCACACCCCCTTCCGCGGCGTTTGCAGGGGATAAATGGCGGGCAGCGGCGGAAAAATCAAGATTAAGGTCAGTATATCAGAAATTTGATAGTCCTTTAAAAATAAAAAAGGCGGACAGATTTGCAAGATTAGCAAAAATGTCCGCCCGATAACTATTGTTCTGCCAGCCTCCTTTCAAGATTTTCCAGTTCCTGCATGAATCTCTGCCGAACTTCGGCGGCAAATGGATTGCCCAACTCGATTGTTTTGAACAATTCCCACGAATCCGCGCCCAGCAACTCGGCAACTTTACAGAGATGACCAAAGGCAGTTGTGGCAAGTTCGGAATTACTCACCTCGCATCCGGTCAAACCCCGGGCGATGAAATGCGTGAGTGCCTGCACATTAGCCATTTGCCGATCGTGTTGCTCGGCGGTCATTTCAAACAAACGCAGCCCCTGGTCCCGAAGAAACTGCAACATGAATTCCGACTTGGGAGACGAAGCGGCAATTGGGCAGATGACCAGCCGATGGCCGTGCCAGCCGTCCTTAGCGCTTTGTGGACCGAACAACGGATGTGTGCCCAAGAGCTCTATCTGCGGTAAATATTTCCGCATCAGACGAAGAGGTTCTTGTTTGACCGAGCACACATCCATCAACAGCGCGTTGGGATTAACACACAAGGTTAACCGGCCAAGCAGTAATTCCATTGATTGTAACGGCACGGCCAACACGACCAGTTCCCTATTGGCCACTTCCTCGAGCGTAGACCACCTCACGCTCATTTCAGCCGCTTCATCGTTAAAATTTCGGCAGTCCCAGACGGAGACATCAAAGGTCGTGGCCAGTTTTCGAGCGAAAAACTTGCCAAAGTTGCCAAAACCAACTATACCCACTCTTTCAATTCTTTTCATACACTCCTTTCATCGTCCCCATCGGAACGTTCTTTAAACCCGAACTTCAGTTTGAGAGCCAGTACAGTTACCCTGCTGTCTAAACCCTCGGGCAGACTATCCCTGTCGACATGCAGTATCACCCACAACTTTGAAAACCCACCTCCTAGAGCGGCTGCAACCGAACCAAAGAGTTCATCAAGTTCACTCATGTTTCCTCCTCATCGGAAGCATATGGCCTCCGGGCTTCTCTCTGCGCACCAAAGGCTGGTGTAGCCTCTCCACGAAATTGTGAAAGAACTAAAAACTGGCCCCGCAAGAGGCCAGTTGGAGGAGTCGAAATTTTAAAAAATTACTTCGGCACCTTGAAACAAGCCTCTTGCAAAGAGCCGTAGTAATAAACATTATTTTTTGGGAACATTACGGTAGTCATAAATTTAAACAAAAAACCGCCCCTGCAGAAGGCGGATATCATCAAGATTTAGTAAAAATGAAAATTACCGCAACTTCTGCACAATTGAAGTCGGGTAGTAATAGTTGTTCATTTGTTGCTTAATTAAATTCATAACTTAAGGCAAGTATAGCAAAAATGGGGATTATATCAATAGCGATTTTGGGAGTCAGAGAATTAGCCATTTGCTCGTGGGGTGGGTGGGACGAGCGTAGCGAGGAGGTAGTGCCTCATCAAAATTCAAAAAGTTTCAACTGGTCGGGCTGCTGGGAATCGAACCCAGACTACATCCACCCCATGGACGCGTACTACCACTATACTACAGCCCGTTAGTCTTCTCGAGATAGACCTTTAATTTTTGTTTGATTACTTCCCTTCCATAACCGCTTTTGAAAAATTTTTCCGCCGCTGCTGCATCTGACTTTTCGATGTAAGCTTCATAGAATATGAGTTTAAATGGCCCGTTCTTGGAAGTATAACTACCACCTTGCTTGCGATTGTGTTCAATTACTCTACGACGCAAATCGCTCGTCAGTCCTGTATACAAACGTTTATTCTTGTCGCTAATTAATACATAAACATACCACATATCAATCCCTTTACACAGTACCCGCCTCTTCGGCGGGTCGCCGTGGAGGCGACTACCACTATACTACAGCCCGATTCAGGCAAGGATATTAAAATATTACCATTTTCAAAAAATTCGGACAAAACTAATGAAACAAACAATTCAAAAGGGCTGGACGAATCCAACCCCTTTGTTTAATCCTCCGTATGTGAAGCTTACAATTACAATCACATCCTGCGCATCACCTCCTTCAATTTCCCAGTTTTATCGCGCCGCCGCAACCCCTCGTCCCGCTGCTTCGCGCGAAGCTCCGTTCGCTCCGAGGCACTCCGTCTGGTTGGAAAATTGGTGCAGATATTGGTGCGACTCCCCGCAGTTGTCGCAGATATACGAAAGGTTCGGCCAGCCATCGCGACTTTTCAAAACCGCGCGAATCTGCCCGTCCCGATGAACATCACTCGCACTTACCACAATCATTAATCTTTCCTCCTTTTCTACTAAAACCGAAATTCCGCAAGCTTTTGCGGAATTAAGGTCGTTTGCTGCGAATTTTGACTAAACTTTTTACTTTCCCTAGAATTCCGCCCCGGCTTAGTTAGCGATGGTAATTCCCGCAAAACCGATGATCATGTCGGTTGGAACCTCACTTATTCCATCCCCTAACCCTGGCTTGGTTCATGGATTAGCAAATAATTTAATCTGAATTCATCCTACCACAGACTGTCGAAAAGTCAAGGATTTATCCACAACGGCTACGGACCCGCCATTCTGTTAACGATGTCATTCAGCTCCTCGTCCGAAAAAAACTCTATGGTAATTTTGCCGCCCTTTGCCCCTTTGTTGACCGCGACCCGCGTGCCGAATTTATTGCGTAGCAAGTTCTCGAGCGATTCCAGGAAGGGATCGGGCACAAACATCTCATGGACTTTGATTTTGCGGTTCCTGATCTCCCTGACCTTGCTCTCGATGTCTCTGACCCTCATCTTGTCCTTCAGAACGATCTTGAACATGACCAGCATCTCTTCCCGATCCCGCAGGGACAGCAATGGCCGCGCCTGTCCCTCGGCAATCGCCCCTTCGATCAAAGCGCGCTGAACTTCCACCGGTAAATTCAAAAGCCGGATCAGATTTGAGATCGTGGAATCGTCTTTGCCCACGCGCTTGGCAATCTCGGTAATCTGCAGACCAAATTCCTGCTGGAGCTGCTGATAAGCCTTGGCCTCTTCAATCGGATTCAGATCCGCGCGCTGAACATTTTCAATGAGCGCCAGCTCAAGCTTGGTTTGCGAGGACATGCCGCGGCTCACAAAAACCGGCACCTTGGAAAGGCCCGCGATCTTCGCGGCGCGAAACCGCCGCTCGCCAACCACTATTTCATACATTCCATCCGGTCTGGCGATGACCACGAGCGGCTGGATGATCCCGTGCATTTTGATTGACTGCGCCAGCTCTTCAAGCTTTTCCGTGTTGAAAATTCTGCGGGGCTGAAATTCGTTCGGGATGATCTTTCCGAGCTCAACTTCAAAAAGCGCCTGCCCGTCGAGCGGCGAACGAAATCTCGCCTGCGGGTCGGACTTCGCCGTCGGATGCTTGATTACGTTTAATTCTCCCCCATGCGAAGGGGGAGATGAAGTGGGGGTAGAAGACGCTGTGGCCGCCTCATCCAAATCATCCAATTCCTCATCCTTCAGCCCCTCAAAATTACCTAATTTGAATACATCATCGCTCATATTGATCTAATATCCGCAAGAGCCGTGCTCTTGGGCAGTTCCTTTACCCATTTCTCAAAAAATTTCCCCAATTCCTCGCGAGCGACAGGATCCTTGATCTTCTTGATATAGGCGCGCCCTTTTTCCAACGCCAATTCCAAATCCTGTTTCACGAGCTTGTTTTGGTGAAACTTATAGTGAGTGCATTCAATGTAATCCGCGATTTTCGCGATAATCCCCTCGTCAGTTTTGGCGCTCAATATTTCTTTTGATATCTTTTTAAAATGACTTCTCTCCGTGCCAAAAAATTTGCTTAAAAATTTCTGGTTTTCCTCTTCGAAGGCCTTGGCCTTGCGATAGGCCGCGCGATTTGCCTTGGCATACGGCATGGAGATGTCACCGCCGAAAAGTTCGCCCAAATCGTGAATAAGCGTAAATTCCAAAACTTTCGTGATATCTATTTTGGCGCCTCTTTGATTCAAACTGCGTGCCAGTTGCCAAGCGATGAAGGTAACCAAATAATGGTGTTCCGCCAAATTGCTTAATTCATTCGTCGGGATGCCGGCCAGCACATAGCCGGTCTGCGGCTGATTGCGGGTCAGCTCCATTAGTCTGAAAAGCCTGGTGAGATGTTCCATATATACAAAATCTATCAAAATTCAGCCCTTTGAGCAAACGAAAAAGGCGGGTCACAATACTATTGCGACCCGCCTTTGAGCCGTTTTATGTCAAAGAGTCTTTTGTTCAGTAGAGTTTGTTTGCGCCCGCGATGTCGCCCGCGTTCAGATCGCGCTTTTTGGTTTCGCCATAATCCGCGTAGCGATACATGGTCTCTTCAACGCAGGAGTCGCTGGGATGGCCAAAGCCAACGGCGTGCCCCAGCTCGTGCGTGGCAATATTTTCAAAATCCATCTTGCCGGCCTCCCCGCTTGCCGACCAATCATAATCAGTGTCGTCAAATACCATATCCCATTCCACCAATTGTCTTCCCGAAGGAGGGCCGCTGAAAATTCCCCAAACAATGGTCACGGCAATCGCGCCAGCGCTCGAAACGTCGGCAAAATAAACTTCGTTCTGGCCGTCCGGCGCGGCAGTGTCAGCCGATAAAGTCGTTGTTGCCGTAAATCCGCTTCCTAAAATATTAGCTCCTGTGCCGTTTCCCAACAGTCCATCCGCCGCGTCTTCCCATTTCTCGATGTCGGCCGTCAAATTATCGAAAACAAAATCACTGCCCAAGCCACGGGTGTTATCAGGATTCACTAGCCAAGGTTCCACCGCTTTCCATTTTGCATCCTTGGCAAGATAACTAAAACATGAGGTCCTTGTCGCGCCGGCATTTTGCCCGCCTGGTTTGGCTGAATTATTTTTGCGGTGAATAAAAGCGATCCCCTCAACACGCAATCCGGTTTGCGGATCCACCGCGCTCCCCAGCGAAATCACTGGTGAATTATCAGCCGCCGCGGGAAGCAGAAGCGTCCTCTGCGTTTCCGGGGTTGCAAGGCTGGCGTTTGACAGATTAGGCACCGCACCCGCAGACGAGGCGGTTAGAAGCAGAACCAAGGCGGTCGGGGTCAAAAATTTAACGAAAAACTTTCTATTTTTTAACATTTTTGTCGATCATTAATTGGTTAATTATTCGTATAGGTTAAATTTACAACGAATAGCTTTGGTTGTCAACTTTTCCAGTCCGAAATGACCAATTTC
>JAUYKH010000028.1 GCA_030700065.1 bacterium
ACACTCAAGAGTAGCAGTTTGTCCGCCAAAAGTCAAGACCGCCAAAAGAGAGCCCTTGCGGGCCCTCTAGAAATTTCGTCCTATTTGATTTTCGTAATCATCAGCCGGACCGAGCCTTGCGGCTTGTTGTGAGTATGCGGAACGCCGGGCGGGATCCAGAGACGATCCCCGGGTTTAAGAATAATTTCTTCCCCGCCGTCTATACTATCCCCTTTCCATTCAATGTCTCTGCCCCGCTCCGACTTGGTAGAACGCGGGTTCACCAGCTTCCCCCCGCATACAAAAGTAACTTCGCCTTCCAAACATTCCCAATAATCGCCCTCTGTCTCGTGCACTTCCGCAAGATTATTGACCTCGACAGATTCGAGAATATTAAATGGCAACTTTGCCCCGTCAGGAAGCCCTCCCCACGGTAACAAATGCTTTCCCTGTTTCGGCTCTTGCGCCAAAATCTTCTGCACATCCTCCGCCCGCACGACAATCCATTGATCCATATAAATTTCGCTTAATAATTTTGCAAAACAAACGTATCATAGTTTCTGCCTGCGGGTCAACAGTTCCATCCCAAAAACAAAAGCTACCCTCACTAAATTTTGTGCGGGTAGCAAGTACAAGTGGAACTACCACAATTTATCTTAAAACTCTGGTCCCATGAACCAAGAAAGACCAGGCCTTCTATCACGGCAATGTTCGTAATACCCGTAATATCCCAGGTACAAGAGATTCCCAACCAATACGTTGAAAGTAATTCCCAAATTGACCAGAAGTGTGTACTGGCTAAATCCCCCGAAGATTTGAATCAGATGAACCCAAAAAACGATAGCCAAACCGTTGCTGTAAATAGATTTGAGAAACGCGCTTCGCGGATAGGCATCGGGCCGACGGCTAATATTTTTCATATCCAGCCATATCCACCAGCCCACGATGCCCGTGGAGATAACGGCGGTTGCGCTTTCCAAGGCCCATCCCCAACCCAAAGGTTGCGGATCCATATACCTGACCGCGCCAACTATCAAACCTAATGCGACCGCCAATGCCGTGAAAATAATGCCGCCAACCCTTTCCCTCAAGGTGGGTACCCAAATCCGCTTCACTCCGATTCCAATCCCCCAGCCGATTACCGCAAGCAGAACCAACCCGAGGACAAACCAACTGAAGGATGCCGCCCCCTCCACCATCCATCGTCCGACGAACATAAACAGCAACAGGAGCCAGTGAGAAAAATCGAGAAAACGAGCCTTGATATTGATCTCCTGCCCTTCACTGATCTTGGATAGGATATCAAACTGCGCGGAAATTATCGTCAATATCCCAATCGTGGGAAGATAATAAGCCACGGCATGAAACGTCGGCGTAAATTGTCCGGAAAAGATGCCATGGAAAAAAACGAACCAAACCGCCACGTTTGCCAATACGAACAAATTTAGGAACAACCCTTTCAGCCTCGCGATCATACTTCCTCCTTAAGCAGAAAATGCTCCAAACAACATAGTATCAGCTTGGAGAGGGACGGTCAAGCAATGTATAATAAACCTATGTCCTGGAAAATAGCGGCAATTCTCATGATGCTTACGACATGCCTTGTTGCATGGGCGATGAAAAAGACAAGCGATAGAACCAGCCAAAAAACAGTCGGCGTGTTCTACCAATTTTTTACGGCGATGTTTCTCGCCTGGGTGTTTTTTTCTTTTTTTGAAACGCCGAAATTTGATTCTTTTTTCTGGCTGGTCTTCCTGACCGGCCTCGTCAATTCAAGCGGCAATCTCTACCAATGGAAAGCATACGCCCTAAGCCTAAGCAAAACCTCGCTTCTCTTTCCTTTGATGGGGCTTCTTACCGCCCTCCTGGGGGTGATTTTCTTGGGAGAAAAAAACATCTGGAACGCTCAGATGTTTATCGGCATTGCCTGTTACGTCCTGGCCGTCTTCTTTCTTTTCAAAAATGATAAACAATCGTCCGTCGCCGGCGGCCAATGGCTTTTTTATACGGTAATCATGATTTTTATTTTCGCCGGCGCGAATTTCGCCAACAAACTCTTTTCACTCAATGACGTTTCCGTGCCCGCTTTTGTAATTCCCTGGTACACGGGATCCTCTGTTGGCGCGCTGTTGCTTTTGGTAAAAGAAAAGCAAAATCCGCTTGGGGTTGAAACGAAAAAGCTGGCCTTGTACGGCCTGGTTGGGGCATTGCTTATTATGACGCTGTCGCTTGGCTACTTGAGTTTCCGCCTAGGCGGCCCCGTCAGCCAGGTTGTTCCGCTTCAAGGCATCGCGATCAGCGTCATTCCTTCCGTGCTCGGCTTGTATTTCTTCGGCGAATCAAAAATTTTTTCTAAAAGAGAATGGCTGGGTTTTGCCCTCGTCCTCGTTGCGGCGATTTTGATTCTCTTGAGATAAAAAGTATTTCCCATATTTATTTTGTCTAATTTTTGGTGTAATTACATTATTTTTTAGACAAACATTCCTTTAAAAATTCCCCCGCCCGTCATTCTACATCCACATGCAATTGCAGGTCCAGTTAGAATGAGAACGAATCTCGGAAATCCAATCTGGCGTGAACAAATGGAGCCCCACGGCTAAAGCCGTCGTACCTCCAACCCGCCTTCGCTAAAGCTGCGGCGGGTTTATCCGCCTCGAATATCGCGCGGAATCCGCCGAAGCCAGACCATGTTTTGCCTTCGCGTGCCTTACCCGTACCGCCCTTCATCCAAGGTCTTGCCCGTGGTTTTCGGGCGGAGGCGGATAAATCTTTCTGCCTGGAAATTTTTGGAATGTCGTTCGATGCGACGGCCTGCCCGCCCATAGCCACAAATCATTGACAAAATAGTCACAAGAAGCTAACATACATTTTCGTAAGGCCGATTTTGCTTTACGGTATTTTAAATCATAGTAGGGGGATGAAACATGACCTCAGGAGCAAACGAAACCGCGTACCAAACCGCAACCCGCTTGAGTTTCCCGGAAGTATTACTGCGAAGGACTGTGTCGCCGGAGGCCTTGATCAGCGGCGAGATCGTACCCTTTCTCGATAGCGACGGGGATCACCTCGGATTTCAACCTCTGGGAATCTCGCTAGTCGCCGACCGGATTGCGGTCGTTTCTTATTTTGAACCGGCCATCTACCTGGGACAAATCAGCCGGGACGAGAAAGGACTGCATATTGACTTCACCGCCATCAGAGGGGCTGACGCTCGGGGAGCCGGTTCACAGGATACCAGTGTCCGGATTTTCCCGGACGTAATCCGAAACGACGCCAACCGGGCGCAGACAGTAATTTTGATGCCCAACGGCACGATACTGGTGTCCCGCAACGCGGATCGGGAATTCTTCGTCCTCTCCCCGACCGAAAATCCATCCC
>JAUYKH010000029.1 GCA_030700065.1 bacterium
TGCTAACCGATCGTTCTTTGAAATTCGCCAGTTCATGGCCGCGTCAGAGGATAGCCCGGTTTCAATCGCGTAAATGTGGGATGTCAAAGGGCCAAAACATTCCTCTATTGAATCGAACCCGGACTTGCTGCCAAACACACCAAAATACGGCGTCCAGGCGTGGGCGGGAATCATAAGAGCGTCAGCCGAGGCATCCAGTAAATACTTTAAAATTCCCTGCGAATTCATGCCCAAAATCGGCCGGCCGTCAGAGGCCAGCTTGGCTTTTTTGCTTTCGAGGGTTTGGTTAAATTTCGCGACGGCTTCAAAAGACGGCAAAACCAAAACCAGATGGACTCGGCGTAACTTTCCGCCTTGACTATAAATACAGGAGACTTCAGCGGAGAGAACAAAACGAATCGCTGAATCGACACCTTTTAATTTATAAAACCCCTCTTCGGCAGGCTCCAGGCTTTGCTGCAGTTCCTTAAACCATAACGGATGAGTAAAATCGCCTGTACCTAACAGATCAACTCCTTTTATCCTCGCCCACTTGTCAAGGTTGGCAGGGTTCAAATCCTTCGAACACGCCCGGGAGTATTTGGAGTGGATATGCAAATCCGAAATTACGCGCATACAACAAGTTTAGCAGAGTACTTAAAAAAAGAAAGGGAAATCGATTTCTCGATTTCCCTTGAGGCCGGCTCGGGAATGAGTCGGGGTTATTGAACCGCGGTGGGTGTGGCCTGGAGCTTTTGCTTTAGCCTCTCCCGGTACTGTGGCGAGAGTCGACTCTCCGAATCAGGAGTGTCTTCCAGTTCCGCCAAGATGTATGCCAGGGTCTGTTTTGTCAACT
Source organism: bacterium (assembly GCA_030700065.1). Lineage (GTDB taxonomy): Bacteria > Patescibacteriota > Doudnabacteria > UBA920 > 2-01-FULL-46-14 > JAUYKH01. Next base: position 836 of record JAUYKH010000029.1, read on the forward strand.
GGACGTCAATGCTGGCCCCATCCTCTCTCAATCGCGTCCAGTCCCCCTTATATTCCGGGGTATAAGCGAGCGATTGGAGAAATTGCCCAAATGCGCCAAGATCATCGCCACCTTGCTGAATAGTGCCGGGAATGATTTGATACCGTTCCCGGTATGCGCGAATGAACTCCACAACGAGCTGAAGTTTTGCTGAATCGGTCCATGTCATGATTCCTCCTTATGTTATCGAAAGTTGATATTGTTGCTGACAAAGTTGACGCGCAACCCGTAGATCATCTTCGGTATTGACTTGAATTGCCTGCTCGGGAATATCTAAGCATACTTCTTTGACGAATGCCCCATGCTTACTGGCAACACCCAATAGATGAGTAACATGCAACTCGGGGGTGAAACCGTCTTCTCGGATGACATGACCTATCTCGGGCAAGGCCCTATCAACCCAATCTAAGTCAAAAACGAAGACCGATGAATTGACGTGTTCCCCATCAGGCAGGTCGTCAATTGCCCCAACCTTTCTTCTCTCAATCGTGCCGCACACCTGCCCTCGGTGATCCCTTTTGACAACTCCATACTGTGAAAAACAGCGACTCAAAGGATGGTTTTTTCTGACAGGAATGGTCAGCATGGTAATTACAGGTTGTTCGGCCAAATGAGTTTCTTCAAGCTGCTTAATGGTCTCCGGCTGGATGAACAAGTGGTCTGCAAATATCATGATCCCGTGCCTCAAGCCATTGCTCTGCAAAATACTCAACGCTTGCGAAAGTACTTCAGCCGTTCCAAGCCGCCAATGGTGTTTGGTATAAACCAAGTCCGTATGGCCAAGTCTCATAAGTTCGTGCTGTATCTGGTCGCCATACAAATGATTCTTGCCGACCACGATTGTCGAACAAATTTGACTGGCCTTCAAGTTAGCGACAACATGGCCGATTATCGGTAGTCCGCCAACCTCTGCAAGCAGTTTCGAAATCTTCCGGTTATCTCGAACAAAGCACCCTGCTCCTGCAGCGGGTATAATACCGCCAACAAGTTCTCGCATTGATCCTCCTTGGCATCATGAAATTCAATTTCTACCTCGCTTCTATTTACATTCAACCGAAATCAGTTGCAATACTTCTTCGACAAGCGGATCATGACCGTTCCGTAATCGGATTATTAGTCCGTGCCAAGCACCGAAACCCTCTTCTGTATTGACCCAACTCGGAAAGAAATAGTTCGGCTTGATTGTCCGGTTCCCGCTCTCGCCAGTGTTCCTGATCAGTTTTTCTCGGGATTATGAAAAATTCCTCGCGAACTTGCTCACAATAGGCAAGGATTCCGCAATATTGTGGACCATTTTTTAACTTCTCAACCCTATCTTTCATCGTTAGTGTCTTTGCCACCACTCCTCCTTGATATTTGAATTTCCTCCACGCGCCTGCTTACAAATTCTGCAAGTAGATGTGCGAAGAAAAACTCACAACATTTTCCACAATCTCTCAAACACCATCTTCTGCGTCTGATATAGTCCATCGTTCTCCACGATCACGCCGACCGGTACTTGCGTCGCGTCTAGGGAAACCATTGCGACCTTGCCTGAATAAATCAAAATGTAAGTCGGGGAACTTTCCTCTTCTGATAACCACTTTCTCTCGTCGAGTCCCGCAAGTTCGCCGCCCTTGCCGATGGAAATCACTTTTACGGAAATTTTATTATTGACCCGATCGTCCGTGTATTTTGGATAGGCCTTATATAAGTATTCGCGGATGTCCGCGGATGAATAAACGAAATAAGTCTTGGCATCAGTTTCGCTCATTGTTGTCAAAACATCCTCAAGGATGGTGCGCAAACCGGAATTGCCTTCATAATACTTCACAACCGGCCTCGCTCCGGATTTCTCATACAAAGATTCAAGCTCGGGAAGTGATTTGTTGATATGAATTTTCAAAGTCTCCATACCGCGTTTCTTGGCCTCTATCGCATCTACGAGTTTCTGCGGCGGTTCGGCCACGAAAAACTGCTTTTTGTCCTCCTGATCGTAATGTTTGTAATAGCCAACCAGACCTTGATCAATCAGGCTCTTTAATATGTCATAAGTCGTCCCACGATTTACCCGCGCTTGTTTGGAAATAAGCTTAACCGGGGCGGGACCCAAGGAAATTAGGCTTAGATATACGGAAATTTCTTTCTCGTTTAGTCCAAACTGTAGGAGGTTTTCTACAATCATATTGCTATGTTAGCATTTTTGCTTAAAACAAGGGTATTACAAAGCAAAAAAGCTGTCAAGTAATTTTCTACAATTTATCCACAAATCAAAAGCCGCCTTTTAAGGCGGCTTTATTTTTTCAGTCCTTTTTTAAGGAGGCAACGACCTACTTTCCCGCTGGCATATTGCCAGAGTATCATCGGCGCTGACGTCTTTCACTACTTGGTTCGGAATGGAACAAGGTGGTTCAACGTCGCAAATGTCACCCTAAAAAAGGACTGAAAAAAATGAGTGAAGCGAGCTACCAGCTATAAATTGCTAGTCAATCAACTAAAACACTTTTGGTTGATTAGTACTGCTCGGCTGAAATCCTTGCGGATCTTACACCTGCAGCCTATATGCGGGGTAGTCTCCCCCGAACCTTCTATCTCGCCTTGCGGCGAGACAACGAAACCTAATCTTAAGGACGGCTTCGCGCTTATATGCCTTCAGCGCTTATCCTAACTAGGGATTAGCTACCCGGCAATGCAGTTGATACCACAACCGGTACACCAGAGCCCTATTCATCCCGGTCCTCTCGTACTAGGGATGAATCCTCTCAAGTTTCGAACGCCCACAGCAGATAAGGACCAAACTGTCTCACGACGTTTTGAACCCAGCTCGCGTGCCACTTTAATAGGCGAACAGCCTAACCCTTGGGAGCTTCTTCACCCCCAGGATGTGACGAGCCGACATCGAGGTGCCAAACCCGGTCGTCGATGTGGACTCTTGGACCGGATCAGCCTGTTATCCCTAGAGTAGCTTTTATCCGTTGAGCTTCCACCATACCACTATGGATGGTCGGATCACTAACTTCTGCTTTCGCACCTGCGCGGCGTGCTTGCCTTGCAGTTAAGCCAGCTTATGCGTTTGCGCTATCGGCTCGATTTCCATCCGAGCCTAGCTGACCTTTAAACGCCTCCGTTACCTTTTAGGAGGCAACCGCCCCAGTTAAACTACCCACGAGCCACTGTCCCAGCACTGGTTAAGTACCGGTTAGAATCAAAATTTATTCAGGGTGGTATTTCATATTGCGACTCCGCCTCGCCCGGAAGCGAGGTTTCAAAGTCTCCCACCTATTCTAAGCAGAACAAATCTTGACCCAATAACACGCTATAGTAAAGCTTCATAGGGTCTTTCCGTCTTGCTGCGGGTAAACGGCATCTTTACCGATAATGCAAATTCATCGGGCTACTCGTTAAGACAGTCCCCCACTCGTTATGCCATTCGTGCGGGTCGTAACTTACACGACAAGGAATTTCGCTACCATAGGACGATTATAGTTATCGCCGGCGTTCATCAGGGCTTGGCCCACCACCTTGCGGCGGCGGGTTTAACCTTCTGACACTGGCCAGGCATCAGCCCCTATACATCAGCTATTCGCTTTAGCAGGGACCTGTGTTTTTGATAAACAGTCGGGAGGGGTCTTTCGCTGCGACCCCGTCTTGCGACGGGGCAGGCCTTATACCGAAGGTACGGCCGCTTTTTTGCCGAGTTCCTGAACGAGTATTGGCCCGTTCGCCTGAGGATTCTCTCCTCATCCACCAGAGTCGGTTTGCGGTACGGATACCGTTCAACTTAACAACGAAGTTTTTCTGGGCACCTTGGATCAAATAAATTTCCCTTGCGGAATTTTTCCAAACTCTCAAGCTCGCCCCAATTGCTTGAGGCAGACTCTCCGGATTTGCCAGGAGAATCACTCTACAAATTCAGAAACAGGAATAGTCAGATCCTGCTCATCCTACCATGATGCGTCACTTGCGAAGATAATTAAACGGTAGCGACGGAATATCAACCGTCTTTGCCATCCCGCGAGCACCTTTAGGCACTGCGGTTAGGACCGGCTAACCCTGGGCTGATAATCATTGCCCAGGAAACCTTGGATTTTCGGCGTGCAGGTTTCTCACCTGCATAATAATTACTTATCCCAACATTCTCTCTTCTGACGAACTCCACCTGCCCTCGCGGGTCAGGCTTCACAGTTGTCAGAATGCTCCTCTACCGCCCCCGCTTTTCGAAAAAAGCGGGGACTCGTGTTTTCGGTACAAAGCTTAGCCCCTATACATTGTCGGCGCTTTTAGTCCCACTCCGCCCGAAGGCGGAAGGTTTGGTAGTGAGTTGTTACACACTCTTTAAAGGATGGCTACCTCTAAGCCAACCTCCTACCTGTCTTGGGACAAAAACATCCTTTTCACTATAGCTTTGATTTGGGGACCTTAAACGACGATCTGGGTTCTTTCCCTTTGGACGCGTGAAGCTTAGACCTCACGGTCTGACTCCCCCTGATTATTTTCCGGTATTCAGAGTTTGGTTCGATTCAACGGGTTGCCCCGCTGATACCGATCCAGTGCTTTACCCCCGGAAAAATTCAAGAAGGCTAGCCCTAAAGCTATTTCGAGGAGAACCAGCTATCACCCAGTTCGATTGGAATTTCTCCCCTACTCACAGCTCATCCCCTATTTTTGCAACAATAGTGGGTTCGGACCTCCCCCCGCTGTTACACGGGGTTCATCCTGGCCATGAGTAGCTCACCGGGTTTCGGGTCTAACGCATACTACCTTTGATCAAAAATTCTTATTTTTGATCAATACGGGCTATTAACCCTCGCTTTCACTATGTCTTCCCCCTGTGACAGGGGTTAAACAAGCAATATACGTTAACTCGTTGGGTCATTCTTCAATAGGCACGCGGTCGCCCGTGTCCCATTGCTGGGGCTTTAGGCTTCCGCTCATTGTAGATATACGGTTTCAGGGACTATTTCACTGCCCTCACCGGGCTACTTTTCACCTTTCCCTCACGGTACTTGTTCACTATCGGTCACAAGAAGTATTTAGCCTTGGATCGTAGTCGACCCGATTTCCGACCAGATTTCACGTGTCTGGCCGTACTCAAGAATCAATCTAGGAATGTTTGAGGTCTTTCGTGTACAGGACTATCACCTTCTCTGGTCCGCCTTTCCAGGCGTGTTCCGCTAGACAGCTCATCTTATTCCCTTTCGCCTTACAGGACGAAAGCAATTGATCTTATAACGCCACATTCACAACGGCTGTAACCTTTATCTGAAGAACAAATTCCAAAAAGGAAGCTGTTCCTCGAACATGAATATGATTTAGGCTGTTCCCCGTTCGCTCGCCACTACTGGGGGAATGTAACTTTACGAATAACTAATCAATTACGAATATACGAATTCGTAAATTCGTAACAATTCGAAATTCGTAAAGCTGTTGTTTTCCTTTCCACATGCTACTGAGATGTTTCACTTCGCATGGTTCCCGCTACCCATACACCACGTACAGGCGCATCCCGAGTTTATCGGGATAGGTTTCCCCATTCGGACATCCCCGGATCAAAGCTTGTTTGCCAGCTCCCCGAGGCGTATCGCCGGCTCCTGCGTCCTTCGTCGGCTTCTTGTGCCAAGGCATCCACCGTATACCCTTATCGATGTTTTAATTTATTGACTAGCAGATCATAACTGCTAGTTTGCATTTAATTTGCCGTTCACCCCGTTAGAAATCCCGTACTTGAAACGAGACAACTAACGGAATGATCACCCGTTGAAATCTTACCCATATTTCTAACGGGGTTCACTCATTACATTTATCAAACTGTACTGATCAAGTTTGATAAATGTTATTTAATTGTTAAGGTTCCATCCTTTGCGTCCAAAGTCCGCTTCAGCCGAGCCGAGGTGAACCCTGAAAACAAAAACCGCCCTTTGAGGCGGTGTAAACAAGTACAACACTTATCAGCAAGTCAGCATAACCGCCTGGTTTTTATTAATAATGTATACTGGTTTGTCATATTTTTCGCTAAAATAAGGGTTTTTGTTTTTCTTACGTTAAAGTAATTATACTTCTTTTCAAAAACGCTGTCAAATATTCTGTCAAGCCCCGTTAGAAATCCGCCCCGCTTGCGGGACGGCTGATGCCCAAAGGACATCAAATTTCTAACGGGGTCAAGGTATCTTCCCCAAATAGTCCCTATGATGCTATACTTTAATAAATTGATAAAAGCATAACCTGAAACAAAAATGCGGCAAGAAATTTTGGAATACATCCGCAAGTGCCAAGCCTTAGGCATGAGCGATGGGGCCATCGGCACCAGCCTCAAAAACGCGGGGTGGGATGAGGCGGCAATTTCCCAAGCTTGGGCGGAAATCAAAAACCCGACCCCCACGGCGATTCTCGGCGCAACAAACGCAGAAAATGCCGTGTTGGAAAATGGCGAATTATCTTTCTGGGATAAACATAAAAAACTAATTTTGGGCACAGCAATATCGCTTGTCATACTGTCCGGCGGCGGGTATTTTGCCTACGCGCAATACTACAGCAATCCGGAAAGAGTCTGGACGGCCGCCACTCAAAAAGCCTTGTCACTGCAAAGCGGCCACGTCCGTATTGAAGGAAGCTATGTCGACAGGGTCAAGAACAAAGACGAAAACTTTTTGACGGAAAGCATCACGGTGTCCTTAAGCAGCGAGGGTGATTTTTCGGTAGCCCAAAACAATCAGCCGGATTTCGCGATCAAGACAAATGCCAGCATAAAAATGGGCGACATCAATCTCGGAGTTGACGGCGAGAGCCGAAAGCTTGGAGATAACCTTTACTACAAAATAAGCGGCATACCTTTTTTGGGTTCGCTTTTTGCGGGGTCTGACAATCAGAAGCACGATTGGATAAAAATTGACCTGAACAAACAGCAAGAATTTTCCGAAGAACAGATAAAACAAATTCAAAACGCATTCGTTCAAGTCCAGATATTCAAACCGGAAAAACTTCTTGGAACAGAAAAAGTAAATGAGAAAAGCGCTTGGCATTATCAAGCGTCTGTCGACAAAGTTGAATTGCGAAAGTACCTTGAGACGACATTGAGAATCATCGACAGTGAAAAAGATTGGAACAAAGAGATCGGGCCGTTTATGGACAAGCTAGATTTTCACACAATGGAGGTCTGGATCGGAAAATGGGATAGGCAAATCTATCAAGTTTACCTGGAAACAAACTTTCCATCAGTGTTGAATGCCGCTTTGGCGCCGGCCGAAGAAAAATCCAGAGATGCTCAAAGGGTTGCCGATATACGGCAGATTATGACCGCACTTGAACTCTTTTATAATGACAACGACCGTTATCCCAAGGCCGCTAACGGGTTTCCTGACTATGACGACGGAAAACCAAAATTTTCGACTTTTATGGCAGCGATCCCGAATGCACCCAAACCGGCAGACGGGACGTGCGGCGAACAAGACAATCTCTACTGGTATGAACAAAAGGATAACGGCAAAAATTATAGTCTTCGTTTCTGTTTGGGCAATGCCACAGGGGGCTTAAGCGCCGGATTGTCGGAGGCTTCGAAAACCGGAATTAGCATATCGTATTTGACCCCTCCACCCCCCCCGTTACCTATTCTTGAAAAAAATCCTGTCGAGGATATTCCTTTCACTGGCACCTTTGGCCTCAAAATTAACTTATCGAATTTCAATCAGCCTGTTACCATCGAAGAGCCGCAAGGGGCGGTAGACTATTCAAAACAACAGATAAATACGGAAGAAATTAACAATGTAGGTAAAATTATGACGTTACTGGAACTCTATTACAATGAGTACGATAATTACCCTCCAAATCTAAATCTGTTAGAACAAGTAGGGAAGACACAAACCACATATGATGCTGGAATCCCTAAATTTAACAACGAGAAGCCCCAAAACACCACCGGTGAATGTTCGGGTGTTCGCGAAGACTTCAATTACCTGCAGCTAGAAGACGGCCAAAGCTACAGCCTGGAATTTTGTCTGACCCAGGACAGCGGTGGGTACAAGCAGGGCAAACACAAAGCCTCCCCCGCTGGCATTGAATAAAATTGAATCAGCCTTTAAATTTAGATTTAGTATTCTACAACGGCATGCAATTGCATGCCGTTGTAGAATGTAATAAATAGACTAAAGAATAAAGATTGGCCTACTTCAGCAAATTCAGAAACTGCTTTTCGTCCAAAATCTTGACCCTCGATCTCTGCGCCTCGTTAAATTTGCCCCCCGGATTCTCGCCCACAACCACATAGTCGGTATTTTTTGACACTGACGAGACGAAATCGCCGCCGTTTTCCATGATCGCGCGCTTCGCGTCCTCCCTGCTCATGCCTTCCAACGTTCCGGTTACTACAATTTTCAATCCTTTCAATTTACCTCCCTTGATTCTCGATTCTTCATTCTTAATTCTAATGCCTTTCTGAAGCAGCCTATCCGCGAATTTCTGATTCTGCTTGTCCTGAAAAAAATCGTAAATGCTGTTTGCGACAATGTCTCCGATGTTTTCAATCGCGTTCAACTGCTCGAGCTTTGCGTTTCGCAACTTATCAAGCGTACTAAAATGCCGCGCGAGATCAAACGCGGTCTGCTCGCCGACGTGTTTGATACCGAGAGCATAAATAAATCGGGCCAGGGGAATATGTTTTGAGCGCTGAATGGCGTTGTAAATATTCTCCGCGCTTTTTTCGGCGAACCGCTCAAGCGCGGCGATATCGCCGGGTTTCAGATCAAAGAGGTCGGACGCGTCGGTAATCAATCCTTCGTCAACAAATTTATCGATGATCTTTGGCCCCACACCCTCGATGTTAAACGCCGCCTTGGAAGTGAAATATCTTATCCCGCGGCGGGTTTTGACGAAACATTTTGGATTGGTACAGTAGTAATCTACGGAAGCGCCCCTCACCCTCCCCTCTCCCCGAAGGGGAGAGGAAGAAGAGAGGGAGGGCCGCTCCACCTTTCCCCCGCAGACCGGACAATTCTTTGGCATATGAAACGGCCGCTCTTTGCCCGTACGCAGCTTCGGCAGAACTTCTGCGATGTCCGGAATGACATCCCCGGCTCGTTTCACGACCACAGTATCGCCGATCCGAAGGCCCAGTCTCTCAATCTCGTCGGCATTGTGCAAAGAGGCGCGGCTGACCGTTACTCCGCCGACCTGAACCGGCCGCAGTTTGGCAACCGGAGTCAATTTTCCCGTCCGTCCGACCTGAACGACGATGTCTTCAACAACCGAGGCGGCCTTTTTGCCGGGAAATTTGAAAGCAATCATTCCCCGCGGCGCTTTACCGACTACCCCGAAACGCTGTTTTATTGCATTTTCATTGACTTGAACGACAATTCCATCGACTTCAAACGGAAGATTTCCCCGCAATCTTGCGATATGATCGTGAAATTGGAATACTTCACTCAAATTTTTGGCCAATTTTGTCTCCTTGTGCACCTTGACGCCCAGCATCTGACACATCAAATGCTCTTCTTCATGCGTCTTCTGTCCCAATTGAGTCCACAGCCCCCAGGCGTACCAGTCCAATTTTCGGGAAGCGGTGATCCGGGACTGCAGCTGTCTAATGGATCCGGCGGCCGCGTTTCGCGGGTTGGCGAACAACTGCTTTCCTTCTTTCACGTTCTGGCGATTCAGCGTAGCGAACGCGTCCTTGCTCATCAGCGCCTCGCCTCTGATTTCAATGATGTCGGTTTTCTTCAAATGCTGTTCGAGCGTATGCCGTAAAGAACGGGAAAACTTGCCGGTCGAGCGCAGTTCCAGATTCAGACGCAACGGCACGGCACTTATGGTTCTCACGTTCGCGGTAACATCCTCGCCGGTTATTCCGTCGCCGCGGGTCGCCGCTCCCTCAAGTATCCCATCACGATACACGAGGCTGATGCCAAGCCCATCAAATTTCACCTCACAAAAATAATCCCAGGACAGATCAGGCTCAAGACGGTTCAATCGCTGTTCCCATTCCTCGGTCTCTTCCCGTCCAAAGCTGTCATTCAAGGAGAGCATGGGACTGCGGTGCTTCACTTTTTTAAACTTCGCGAGCGGTTTTCCCCCGACGCGCTGGGTCGGGGAATCGGGCGTCACCAAATCCGGGAATTGCTTCTCAATTTCCCGCAGTTCCGCGGTCAGCGAATCATAGACCTCGTCCGTAACCGCCGGATCGTCGAGAACGTGATAGCGGTATCGCAGATCGTTGATCTCACTATGAAGCTTCGCGGCTCTTATTTTGGCAGATTTTATATCCATAACCCAATAATTTACAATTTTCAATTCTCAATTTTCAATCAATGTCACAATTTTCATTGAATCATTGAAAATTCATGCTTTCATTATAGCCCAATCACTTGCTTTTTGGTATAATAAAGGCGAACGGACAGTTGTCCACACCGTCATCGAGGCGGTGCAAGCAGGAAATAAAATTACTCATGCTGCCGAAATCAAAAATCCGCCTTTCACGCTACCTCTACTCGCAAACAACCCCTTACCCCCAAGCTCGTTCCTGGCTGAAATGGGGGGCGTTTATGACTGCCGTCGTATTGGGATTTGGCATTTATCTTTTTGCCAGGCCGACAGGTGAAAAATCCCCAAAACCAATCCTTCCTTCCGGAGAACAGGTAAAGCAGATCCTAGGCGAGCAGGAAATACAATATACAACTTATGAAATAAAAAAAGGAGATACTCTTTTCAACTTGAGCCAGCGATATGGCATCTCCTGGCAAACTTTGGCGGAAATCAATTCCCTCAAAGAACCGTATATCCTAAGAATCGGGCAAAAAATACGAGTCCCGGCGGGCAAGTAGTAAGTTGGTTAGTTGTCAGTTAGAAAAAGCGCTTCTGGCGCTTTTCTTTAACTTACTGCTTACAACTTACTACTCTGCAACTGACAACTGACCTACTGGTTCTGCAGGTTGATTTCGATTTTGCGCTGGACATCCAGATTTCTGCCCGTAACTTCCAGACTCGGCGCATTGGCCGGAACCCCTTTTGGGTTACCGGCATCGTCAAAAGCGCGCAAATTCCCCGCAACATCCTGTCCCAAAGTTTCTATTTCCACTATGTACCGATCGTCCGGCTTATTCAGAGAACAGTTGAACGAACTGCCGGCCGCCACGTTCACGCCATTGCAGGACGCAATTGGATCATCGCTATCAGACCAGGAATATATTGTAACCTTGAAAGGGCTGCTGCCCGAAGCGTTATTAGTTACTGCCACTCGGCCGTAATCAGCATCTTTGGCAGACATATTCTCGGGATTATATAGGCCGACTTTCAATACCGCGCCGGCCACGACAGAAAACACATAAGGATCATCATACAAATCCGGGACTACCTGGTAAGACGCCCCGCTCTGTGGAGTCTGACCCGTGGAGCCGGTCTGCCCGAGATTGCGCATCAATTTATAAAGTCCGACTTCGCCGCCGGCGTTCGCGGCGGAGATCGCAGGTTCGGTTTTGAGCACCAGCCGCGCGGCGGTAATTTCTCTCAATATCACCGCTGACAGCGAAAAACTTATAAATGTCACGGCCGCCAGCATGATGAGAGCAATGATTAGGGTAACCCCCTCCTGGGAACAATTATCAATTTTGTAATTTTTAATTTTCATTGAATTTTCAATGTTACAATGATTCATTGGAAATTGATTGGAAATTGGAAATTGATAATTGAAAATTTCATATTATTCCGGATATTGCCTCGTGGCCACGGTTGTTTGAAATGGAATTCGGGTCGTAATGCGGGGGCCGATATTGGCCTGCAAATTGAGAAAAACCGTCGCGGTCGGTTGCTCTTGCGCTCCGCCGCCGCCAAACGGATTTCGGCTCGGCCAGATATAAACCCGAAAATCCAAAACTTTGACTTCCCGGCCGCTGAAAGCGCTCGTAACGCCCCCGCCCTTATCGATCCGAAGCTCGTCTCCCTGCCGGAAAATCCGGATAAACGAGCCGTCATTGTCAATAAGATACAGCTCGCCGGTGTAAGGCTGGGGAACGGTTTGGGAAGGATAGCGAGCATAATCAATCTGCCCGTTTCTGATTGTCTTGGTCAGATCTTCGAGAATAAACCGGCCATTTTGCTGTAAGGCCTGCATGGCCGCGCTGGTTTGGTTCAGGCGCTGGACTGACAGATAAATCCCCACGATGCTCGTCATAGCGATCGCGAAAAGCGACGTGGCGACCACAGCCTCAATCAAAGTGAACCCTTGTAAATTTTCAATTTTGCAATTTTTAATTTTCATTGAATTTTCAATGTTACAATGATTCATTGGAAATTGATTGGAAATTGTAAATTGATAATTGAAAATTCATCCTAGTAGTTTCTCCAGTTCGTCAAATATTCTTCGGTGATGATTTTGCAGGTGGTTTGCGACTGATCAGTAAGATCCGTTAGCTCATTGTTACAGCGCTTGCCATACCACCACACGCTCGAGCGGACTAATACCAAAGGCGATATCGCCGTATAATCGCCGCTCGTTGATTCATAGACAATGCTCACTTTGCGGAAAAAATTCGTTGGCGTCCCCGCGCTGTGGCTTAGGGCCCCTGATTGCTCATACAAACGGTAGTGATTTGCCCCGCTATATGGCGCGGGGTCAAACGTCAGCTTGTTTGTCAAGCTTTGGGGATTGAAAACCGCCCGATAGACATTCCCGTTTCCTGCGGCGCCGGTCACGCCGCTAAGCCAGGTTGTATAGCACCACTGTCCTCCGCCGCAGTTCGTGAGGGCCCCGGCAATCCAGTTTGAGTCGCGTTTACCGCGCGCCGCCTCAATTCCCTCGCGCGCCAACCCGGTTGCGACAATCTGTTCGGCGATGTCCGTGCTCGCGCCGAAAGCATAAACCGCCAAGGCGAGGCCCGAGGCGAGGCCCGTAGTCAAAATAAAAATGGCGACAATCGTCTCGATGAGAGTCTGCCCGGAATTTAGAATTTTCAATTTAGAATTTTCAATTTTCATTGAATTTTCAATGTTACATTGATCATTGGTAATTGATTGGAAATTGTAAATTGAGAATTGAAAATTTTATGCTACGGCGCTATTTCCCTGATATTCGGCACCAGGGCCTGGCCGGTTCGGACCGGGATAAGCCCAGTGCCAAAAGGTACGGAAAGATTGTCGTTGTTGTTCCCCTCGGAGAGGTCATAATAAATCCGGCCTTTGTTTTCAATGTAATCAACGGTCAGTGAGGAGTCGCTGTTAACGATGGCATCGAAGCTCAATGTCCAATTCGTCCCGCCAACCGGTTTATCTCCCAGGTTGCTATTAGGGTTGCTGGATGGATCCGGCCAGGGCCAGGTGATGTCATTGCCCTGGACTTTCTCGGCAATTGTGTTGCCGTTGAGGCGAGCCGTGCCTGCTACATAGTCTAAATTGTCAGTTACCGTATCGACAATATAGAGATCATAGGCCGTGGCTGTCCCCGCGTTTTCAATAATAATCCGGAACGTCAGCTGATCACCGTTTCGAATCGTCTGGCCGCTGTAGGCAACGCCGTTGACCTGGTACAGTATCTTGCGCGAGGCGGAGAGGTCTGGGATGCAGGGATTGACAATCGTCGGACCAACCGGCCAGCCTGCGCCAACAACGGATTCGCCGAAAGTATTGAAAGCAGTCACGATGTAATAATACGCGGCGCCGGCCGACAACGGCGGGGTGGTTTCAGTATATGACGTGGAATCGGCCGGACGGTCGCCGCCGACCCGTGCATAGTTTGCCAGATTTGTACCGCCCGTTGTATTCCGGTAGACCCGATAACCGGTTTCTCCGGCAACATCAATCCAGGAGACCGTGAGCTGTTCGCAAACGCTGTTGATGGGATTGGGCGGCGGCCCCGGCAGAGGGGCTGGCGGGGGTTGGGCGGGTATAACAAAAAAATCTTGCACGGTCGCAGCGGCCTGATCAGCCGAATTGATGATCAGGAGATTCGCTTGAAAACTACCTTCGCCAACTGATGATCCGGAGACGATAAGATCGGCTTTTCCTGCAAAAGTTTTAGGAAATCCAGTGATCGGAGTCTCTAAATTGGGTTTTTTAAAAATATTCCAAACGGATTGAGTTATGGTCAAGGGCTCGCCGATTGCCAGCTTAACCGGCATTAATTTTACGGGAGCGCCGGAAATTCCGGGACTTATCCCAATGCTGCCGGTGTAATTACCATCGGCTAATTCAGAAATATTGACTGACACGGTTATGTTAGAAGTAGCGCCCGCGGCGGTTGACCCTGAAGTCGGAGAGAGCGTCAGCCAGTTTTGGCCTTCTGCGGCGGTCCAGTCAAAACTTGTGTCACCCGTATTGTTAATGGTCAGTGTTTGATCAGCCGGATTTACTCCACCGGCAACACCGGCAAAATTACAAGAATTTGTACAAGTTAAGTTAAATACCGGAGGTGGTTGGACGACCAGCGTTGTCAATACACTCGCGCTTCCCCGACCGCCCGAGGCAATGTACGCGTTGTGCCTTACGTCAAAATTTCCGGTCTGATGAGAACTCTTGAAACCAACTTTGACAATTACTTTTACTGGCGGGCTTGGCGACACCGGACAGTCAAGCGGATAAGGCGTGGAGCCAGAATTAGCAGATTCGCCGGTGCCAAAAGTCCAATACCAAACCCAAAAACTAGAGGCAAAAGTATTAAACGTTACGGTAGCATTCGGAATGGTACAACTTGCTGAAAGTTCGTAATCTCCCCAAACCCAGCCCGGAGAAGCGGGATTTTCCGAGACAATATATTGGGTGAGGGGCGTTACGGTTAAGGTAACCGGAAGTGAGGGAGTGGTAAACTGTAAAATTTCACCAACACTTTCCGTCGTTACCGCTCTAAAATAATAGGTAGTCTCGGGATTAAGACCGCCAATGTCCTGTGAGAATGATGCGGAACACCATTGCCAGGGAAGCGAACAGGGATTACGTACATCTTGGGTTGGCGTTTTTGTGTTTTGGCTCATATCAGGGTTAATGCTGTATTCAAACCAAACTTGAGTTGAAACATAGGGAGGGAGGCGTTCTGTTGTTCCATTTAGGGTAGCAGAATCTGAACCGGTAGCGCTACCTGATTCTGTGGTAATATAGGCCTTGGCAATTTGAGGTAACAAAAATATGACTGATATCAAAAGTATCATAAACCAGAACGGTAATATGTATTTTTTTATGATGTTGGTTGTATTAATCATGAATTAGACTATTACGGCGTTGAATCATTCAGAAATTCAATGCTCTCTACCCGATAAATCGTACAATCGGGTGGCGCGGGCTGGTCATTGCAGTTGATGACCGCGTTGGGTTCTGCGGATAATTTCAAAATTACCGGCTGTGTCCGGGGGCTGTTACTGGCATTTTGGCCAATCACGGTAATTGTCGCCCGATAAATCCCGGCCGGCATATTGGCGGTATTAGCCGAAAGAGTGATGCTGGAGGGTGCGCCGCCGGCCACAGTAGATCCCGAAGCTGACGAAAGCGCCAGCCAATAAGCATCGGCTGTGGCGGTCCAATTCAAGGTTCCCGTGCCGGAATTGGTAATGGTCAGGGTTTGGTTTGGGGGGGGCGGGCCGCCTTCCTCTCCGACGAATTCGCAGTTGTTGGTGCAGGACAAGGCAATGGTTGGCCCGTCTGTGACCACGAGTTGGGAATTTGTCGGATGGTTGCCCGAGGTCCCTACCCCCGTAGTCGTCAAAGTATAGGTACCAGCGCTCGTAAAGGGAGTTGTCTGAACAAATAGACTGGACGTGGTCTCCGCGCTCGATATAGTTTGTGGGTTATGGTAGCAAGTAGTATTGGCGGGGCAACCCGTAAGTGCAAGACCTACGGGACCGGTAAAGCCATCATATCGAGTAATCTGGATGGTGAAGAAGGTACTTTCGCCCTTTACAATCTGGCGAGATGGAGGAATGGAAATGATCGAAAAATCGCCGCTGGCCGTGGGTTGAACAGTTATTTCACAACTGGCGCTTTGACCACCGCTCGTTACGGTTACTGTGTAAAGGCCGGTGTTGGAGAAGGTCGCCGTAATGCTCGCCCCGCTGGTGGAAGAAAGTGTCGCGCCGCTCGTCGGAGACACTGTCCAGGAATAAGATCCATCGCCGCCGGAGGCGCTCAAAGGCACACTTTGGTCGGTGCTGGCTTCTGAAACGCAGGTAATACTGACACCCGGGTCGCCCGGTTCCGCGGTCACGGTCACAGTTATTCTGGCCGTGTCTGTCTGCCCATCCGAAGATGTTACCTTGTACTTTATGGTATAGGTGCCGGACAGGCCGGCGGTACTCTGGTTTAGCAGTTGGTCATTTGAAGGACTGTTGGCGACCCAGCCCGCGTCGCCCGGCTCATTGCACGTGGAGTTGTTTAGACAATACCAGGAAGTGGCGGAAACCGCGTCAGTGGACTGCCAT
>JAUYKH010000008.1 GCA_030700065.1 bacterium
GTGCTTTGTGTGAAAACGACCTGATCGCCTTTGTTCAGCCTTACTTCGTAGGTATGCGCCGGATCAACGAGAATATATGGATTACCCGTTTCGGTGGTAAGATAGTCCACGGTTTGTACGGAAAATTTATCCAGCGACAAGTAAGTTTTATTTTTGAGATTGCGGGCCTGCAGGTAGCTGCTTACCACCGTGAGGTCTGACCTGAAAGCATAGTAATAATCGGGTGACGAGGCCGCGACTTTGAAATAAAGCTGATAATTATAAAATAGGACTCCCGCAAGAAATAAAGCAATCAGGGGATATCGAATTTTTGCAATCGGCGGAAAATTTTTAATGATTTCCCATATTTTGCAGCCTGCCCAGGCCGGAAGAATAAATATCGCCGGAATGACTCCGACAAGCCTCAAGCCATGGGGAATGCCTTCGGCTGTCGTTACCTCCGGCACCATCATAAACCAGAACCACAGGGCTACAAGTGACAAATAAAAAGTCTGCGGGGTGATATTTTTTTTGAAACTGTCCTTCAGCAGATACCAAATCGAGAGCGTTGCCGCGATCAAACCGGCGGCAAACAGCCAGGCAACAAGCGGAGGCAGGAACGGGAATCCCGAAACATTGTGCCGCCAATTCAGATCACCTTCGGTAAAGAAGCTCAGAATGGTTTTTTTGAACACCTCGATAAATGTACCCGCAACGTCGCCCTGGTTGAGGTCATTCGAGAAAATTGATACTTGCCCCGCGCGGCCGACAAAGGTTCCCGGGTGAGCCCAAAAATAGTATCCCAATGGGGCGAAGGCGACAAGAAAAGAAGCTATAAAAATGAATAAATGTTTACCGTAAGCCCGGAATGCGGTTTTTAATTTGTCCCGGTGCGCAAAGAATAAGATTAGCGCGAGGACGGCGAGTAGGGGAACCATCATTCGAAACGCAATATAAGTATAAAAGCCCAGGGCAAATATAACCCCGCTTCCCACCGCGGCCCAAACCCGAGTTTTTTCGTTTCTTGTTTGGAAAAATATCACGAGCAGAAGCAGAGAAAGCGCGGCGAAAAAAGGAATGGTGTTCGCGCGAAAAGCGGTCCGAGACAGAGTGACCGCGTAGCTTGAGATTGCCATAAAAAACGCCGCCAGGAGAGCGACATTTTTTCCAAATAGCCTCTTGGTCAAAAAATAAGTTACCATAACAGCCGCGAACCCGAACAGGCCCGAGACGAGATGGTGCTGCCAGGGGCCGCGGCCAAAAAGAGCGACGGACAGCGCGAGGAAGTAGAAAAACAATCCTTCCCGCCCGTTTCCGCGCTCATAAAATGGCTGTAGCTGGCCGCCCAGGATGGAATTCACATCCAGGCCGTTGGCCGCCTCATCGGGAAACAGCCCGCCCGGCAAGGACGAAATCTTCCAAAATCTGAAAAACGCGGCGAGCAGGAGTATCAGGATCAATAGGGCGTTTGATTTGATGAATTTTGTCATTTACTAACACCGCGCTGAATCTGGTATAATTGCTTTATGCGAATCAATCTAAAAAAGTACTTTTTTGTTCCTTTTTTCCAAGACCGCTTGGTTTTGATTTCACAGGCCGCCGGGCTACTTTTGAATATTATACTATGGATTATTCTGATAAGCAAATTTGGCCTCGCGTCAGAGCCCATGCCCCTGCATTTCAACGTAGTGTACGGCATTGATCTGGTCGGACAATCCCGCCGCGTTTACCAATTGCCCGCGGCAGGCCTCGGAATTTTTTTGATAAATCTTTTTTTGGGCAGATCAATATATCAGGTAATAAAGCTATTCGCTTATTTCCTGATTTTTACCTCGTTGGCGATTCAAATTCTTTTATTTATCACGTCCCTGGGGCTTGTATTTCTTAACCGCTGAAAATTATGAACCCCATTCACAAAACTTCAGGGGTGAAGAGCCGAGCATATCGAGCCCTAGAAATTCTACCAGGGGTACTTACATGGGTCACGCTTTTGGGCATTTTTATTTTGTCTTATTTTGTTCCTTTCGGGGTGGCTATTTATATTATTTTGTTCGATCTGTGGTGGGTCCTCAAGGCAATTAATACTGCCATGCATCTTTTAAGCAGTTTTTTCAAACTCAAACAGCACGCCCGATACGATTGGCTGTTCCGTCTGGAGCAACTCGGGAGCTTGCCCGATTACAAGCAGATGCTCCGGCAGGAAATACTCGCCGCGAAGACAAAGCGGCAGCGTAATGATCTAAAACACGAGTTGTTCCGTCTGGACTCCGTTGATTTGACCAAGCGGGATTTGGATTACAAAAAAATCTATCATTTAGTGTTGCTGCCGACCTACAAGGAGAGCTTGGAGGTATTGGACAATTCCATCCGCTCCATACTCGATTCGAATTTTCCAAAAGACCGGATATTTTTTGTGCTCGCGACCGAGGAGCGGGACTACGAACTCGCGCGCGAAAACAGTAAGATTCTGGAAGAGCGCTACGGCGATAAATTTTTATGTTTTGAAACCATAATGCATCCGGACGGCATTCTCGGTGAAGCTAAAACCAAGGGGGCAAACATCACCTATGCGGCGAGACGGGCGACGGAAATGTTCAAACAGATGAATATCCCCGTCGAAAATGTTTTGGTTTCCGCCTTCGATTCTGACACCGTGGTCGCGAAAAACTATTTCGCTTACCTGACTTACGCGTTCCTGACGGCGCAATTTCCTTTTCGGACGAGCTATCAGCCCCTGCCGGTCTACAATAACAATATCTGGGACGCGCCGGCCATCACGCGGATTGTCGCCGTGGCCAATTCGTTCTGGCAGATGGTGGAAGCCTCGCGGCCCGACCGCCTGGTTACCTTCTCATCCCACGCGATGTCGCTTAGGGCTTTGATCGACGTGGATTACTGGCCGGTTAACGCGATTTCGGATGATTCGCAAATCTTTTGGCGATGCTGGCTCAAATATCATGGCGACTACCGAACAGTGCCGATCTTCACGACAGTTTCCCTGGACGCGATGCTGGACGAGACTTATTGGAAGACGCTGGTCGGACAATATAAACAGAAGCGCCGCTGGGCGTGGGGAATAGAAAATTTTCCTTATTTGGTCACAAATGCCGCGAAAGACAAGCTCATCCCGTTTTGGAAGAAGTTTTTGTATATTGAACGGATGTTGGAAGGATTTTATTTCTGGGCGACCGCGTCAATTGTCATTGCCGTTTTGGGATGGATGCCGCTTCTCTTGGGCGGAGCGAGATTTGAAGAGGGCGTCTTTGCCGCGAACCTTCCCGTCTTAACGAGGTCAATGATGCAAATAGCAACCGTATTTTTGATTTTTTCGGTATATATCAATCTCGTGCTTCTCCCGCCGCGTCCGCGCGCGTATTCGCGCTGGCGCTCGCTCAGCATGGTTTTGCAGTGGGTTTTCGTCCCCGTTGTTTCGACTATTTTCGGGTCCGCCCCGGCAATTGACGCCCAAACCCGGCTGATGCTGGGGAAGTATATGGAATTTTGGGTTACGCCAAAAACCAGAAAGACAGAAATTAAAGAAGCCGCGCAGGTATTTTACAATGCCTCTAAGCCGTGAAGCTTATTTTATAATATTTCTTTTGGCGACCGCCTTGGTGTCATTTTTTATCACCAAACGGGTTAAACGGCTGGCCGAATCGCTCGGCGCGAGGGATTATCCGGATCTGCCGCGCAAAATTCACGATCGCCCGTTGCCCAAATTCGGCGGGGTCGCGATTTTTTTCACTTTTACAGCGGCGGTTATAGTACTTGCCGCTTTTGGTTTCCTCGATGAAATCACGCCTCTTCGCATTGCCGGGTTTATCCTGGGAGGGGCAGTGCTCATCATCGGCGGGATCATCGATGATAAATACGATTTGCCGCCAGCCAAACAGATATGGTTTCCAGTCACAGCCGCCCTTTTGGTCGTGCTTTCCGGCACTCACATTTCCTACATCACGAATCCTTTCGGAAATCCGATCCTGCTGGATCAGTACAAAGTTTGGATTTATCCCGTCGCGGGTAGTCTGTTTGTTTTTGCCTGGGTTTTGGGCATGACATATACGACAAAATTTTTGGACGGAATGGACGGCCTCGTGGCCGGAATTTCCGTGATCGCCGGATTGGTCATCTTCGGACTGTCTCTCGGTCCCCAGGTCAACCAGACCGCCACTGCTTTCCTGGCGCTCGTTTTTGCGGCGGCGTGTTTCGGCTTCCTGCCGTTCAATTTTTATCCCGCGAAAATATTTTTGGGGGAAGGGGGGAGCACCTTCACGGGTTTCATGATCGCGGTGCTGGCCGTGATTTCCGGCGGAAAAATCGCAACCGCCCTGCTCGTCCTGGGCATCCCCATTCTCGACGCCGCCTGGGTGATCGTGAGGCGGCTGTGGTTTGGCGATTCGCCTTTTGCGGGGGATAAAAAACACCTTCATTACAAACTTTTGGATATCGGGCTCACCCAGCGGCAGGCGGTCGTATTTTTGTATTTTTTGGCGGCAGTGTTCGGAATAATAGCGGTTTTTCTGCAATCCTGGGGCAAACTCGTTGCCCTGATTATCTTAAGTGTGGTAATGTTAACCATAGCGATGGCGGCCGCGCTTTTGTATCGTAAACCGCGGCCATAACAATATTAAATGACTAAAATTATTATCTTTGCACTCGCCCTTGTTCTCGCGGTTGCCGCAGTGTATTATTTCCAATTGAGGGGCAGGGAGAACCCAACTTCTGTTTTGACGATCGGAGCCAAAAAAATTTCCGTGGAAATAGCGGAGACTATCCCAAAACAAATTTTGGGGCTCTCGGGCAGGGAATCGCTTTGCGCCGATTGCGGAATGGTCTTTGCTTACCGCAACCCCCAGACTCAAAATTTTACCATGAAAGGAATGAATTTCCCGCTGGATATGATTTTTATCCGCGACGGCAGGATTGTCGAAATAAGGGCCAATGTTCCGTTTCCAAAATCAGGGGAGGAGCCGGTGGTGGTGCGGAGCCGCGAGGACGCGGACATGGTGCTCGAGGTCAACGCCGGATTTGTATTCAAAAACAGCTTGAAGGTCGGGGACCCGGCCAAGTTGCGCTGAAAGCTTTCTTTGTGTATCATTTGGCATATGACATTCGCAATCATTGAAACCGGCGGAAAACAGTATCTGGTTTCGCCGAAGGACAAAATAAGAGTGGAAAAACTGTCTGACAAAGACGGGCAAGTTGTTTTTGATAAAGTGTTGCTTATGGCAGGGGAAGGAGCCGCCAAAATCGGCAAGCCATATTTGAGCGGGGGCAAGGTGACGGGTAAGGTTTTGAAGCAGGGCCGCGCGAAGAAGATCAAGATTTTCAAATATCATTCCAAAACCCGGTATCGTCGCCGCATCGGCCACCGCCAGGAATTTACGGAAGTAGAGATTCAGTCTATAGCATAAAAATACCGCCCCGTGAAACGGGCGGTTTTGTTATGAATAAAAAATAGAAAAGCCGCGCTAGTGTGAAAAACTCTCACAGTAAGCGCGGCTTTTACGGACCACAGAGCCGTGTACTCCAGTCCCGGAGATTAGCTCTTCCCGATTCCCGGCGCGGCCGCCAGCTTGTTCATCGAGCAGCGATGCGTCAAGTTGACAGCCACCGGGGAGGCACGACTGCACATAGTATCCTCCTATTTCCGGTGACGGTGGTGGGTGTTTGGCCATTGGCTGGTCGGACGACTTTCACCAGCCAGTCCGTGAACCTGCTGTGCTAATTGCATTCTAAATGGGTCGTTTAGCGCTGTCAAGCTCCGTATTCCCGCCGGCCTTCCATAGCTTTCATAATGGTGAGCTCGTCCGCGTATTCGATATCGCCGCCAATGGGCAGGCCGTGGGCGATGCGGGTTATTTTCACGTTCGGAGACCCTTTGAGCAGGCGCGCAAGATACATGGCCGTGCCCTCGCCTTCCAGCGACGGATTAGTCGCAATAATGATTTCGACTTCTCCGGTAATTGTTTTGACGCGTTGGAGCAGTTCCTGAATTTTTAAATTTTCCGGTCCGATGCCGTCGATAGGGGAGAGGACGCCGCCCAAGACATGATATGTGCCATCAAAGCGCCGGCCTTGTTCGAGCGCGATGACATCGAGTGGTTCCTCGACAACACAGATCAGATTTTGTTTGCGGTTTTTATCCGAGCAAATGCCGCAGAGTGTGTTTTCCGCCAAATTGTGGCATTGTTCGCAGAAAGTGAGATTGGTTTTGAGATTGGCAATGGCCGAGGCCAACCCGTCGCGATCCAGATCTTTGTTCTTGAGCAAAAAGAAAGTCAGCCGCGACGCGGTCTTGGGACCAATGCCGGGCAATTTGGATAGTTCCTCAATAAGTTTGCGGATGGTTTTGGGTAGAGTGAACATAAAAGTAATGACCAATTTTCAAATTCCAATGACCAAGCTTTGAAAATTAGAAATTGAAAATTTGCTTTAGGCTCCGATCTCTTCAATCACTTCCTCCGCCTCGCGGGAGAGGCTTCGAAACGACGTCTTTGTCTCGTCGAAGTAAAGCTCAATCTGGCCGGTCGGGCCGTTGCGGTGTTTTTTGATCATAATGTCGGCGACATGGGGGCGCTTCGCGTCCCGGCCCTTGTATTGTTCCTCACGATAGATGAACATGACAACATCCGCGTCCTGCTCGATTGATCCTGATTCTCGCAGATCAGACAGCTGTGGAATGGGCGGGTTTCTCGACTCGACTGCGCGGGAGAGCTGGGAGAGGGCCAGCACCGGAACATTTAGCTCGCGGGCCAGGGATTTGAGCGCGCGGGAAATCTCCGAGACCTCCTGCACACGATTATCCGTGTTGCGTCCCTCCATGAGCTGAAGATAGTCAACGGTGATGAGTCCCAATTCATGTTCGGCCTGCAATCGGCGGGCCTTGGTGCGGATTTCCATGATGTTTGAAGAGGCAGAGTCATCAATGAAAATCGGCGCGTCCGAGAGGCGGCCCATGGCGTGACCGATTCGCTCAAAGTCGTTGTTTTCTCCCTCATCGGACAGTCGTCCGGTGCGCATTTTCCATAGATCAACGTCTGCTTCCGCGGCAAGGAGCCGGTCAACGAGCTGATCCTTGCTCATTTCCAGCGAAAAGATGCCGACCGGAATTTTTGCTTTGACCCCCACATGGCGGATGATATCCAAGGCCATCGAAGTTTTTCCCATTGACGGCCGCGCGGCGAGAATGACAAGATCTGATTTTTGCAGTCCGCCCAGGAGCCGGTCCAAATCCTGGAAGCCGGTGGGTATGCCGCGCAGCTTCCCTTTTTCTTTGTGGAGTTCATCGATCCGGTCAAAAGTTTCGTGCAGGACTTTTTCGATGGGGATAAAGTTTTGCTTGAGGTATTTCTGCGAGATGCCGAAGAGTTTCTGTTCTGCCTGGTCGAGGAGCTGATCCACATCCGTGACATCCCCGTAGGCCGAAGTTGTTATATCGGAACTGGCGTGAATGAGTTTGCGCAGAGTGCTTTTGCGCTGAACGATCTGCGCGTAGTGGACGATGTGGGCCGCGCTCGGCGTGTTATTGACCAAACTTGTCAGATAACTCATGCCGCCGCACTGCTCCAGCTGTTTTTTTTCCTCGAGCTTGTTGGAGACGGTCAAAACATCGATGCTCGCGCGGTCTTCATACAGATCGAGCATAACCTCAAAAATTTGCTGATTTTTGTATTCATAAAAATCCTCTGCCGAGAGAGTATCGGCGATTTTAATGATCGCGTCGCGATCCAGCATGATCCCGCCTAAAACCGACGCCTCGGCCTCCAGGTTTTGCGGCGGAATTCTGTCTATTTGCGGTTTAAGTTCGGCCATTGATTAGTATTTAAGGTACTTATAATAATACCCAATTCGGCCGCATGAATCAATCCCGTTAGAAATCACGCCCTGCCACAAGGGCATAAGCGGCAGCCGCGCTGGGGCGGCTTATTTCTAACGGGATCAATTGTGAAAAACCAATCGATTCACCGACAGGTTATGCACAGTTTGTTTTATGATTATGAGATTTTTTGTTTTACCAATGGACCATTATCAGTGTCTTTGATTTCAAAGCCGGCGGATTCAATTTGTTTTCGCAATTCATCCGCTTTTTTCCAGTTGTTATTCTGCCGCTCATCCTCGCGTTGCTGGACTAATTTTTGAATGTCGTCGGGCAGGGGACGGCGCAGTTCCTGCCAGGTTTCCTTGAGCGACAATCCAAGGATTTTATCGAATTCAAAAAGTGATTGGAGTTTTGCCTCGCCCGGATAATCAGAATTTATCATGTTCCACATCACCGCCAGCGCCTTTGGCGTGTCCAGATTGACATTCACGGCGTCGAGGAATTGCCTTTCAAATTCCGCGCATCCGACTTTGGGTTCTTTGTATTCTGCGATCGTTGAATAAAGATTATTCAGCGCGTTTTGCGCGCCATCCAAGGCTTCAAATGTAAAATTAAGTTTGCTGCGATAGTGGCCTTGCAGGGCAAAATATCTGTAGGCGAGGGGAGAGTAGCCTTTGTCTTTGAGTTCCTGAAGTGTAATTAAATTGCCCTCGCTCTTTCCCATGCGTCCCTCGTCGATCATGACGAATTCCGAATGCAGCCAGAAATTGGCAAGGGGTTTATCATACGCTGTCTCGCTTTGCGCGATTTCATTGGTGTGGTGCACGGGGATATGGTCAACTCCGCCGGTATGGATATCAAACGGCTGGCCGAGGTATTTTGTGGACATGGCCGAACACTCGATATGCCAGCCGGGGAAGCCGACGCCCCATGGCGATTGCCACTCCATTTGGCGTTTGGAAGATCCTTCGACAAGCTCAGGATGAGCGCCCTTTGGGACGCTCAACTTCCACAGCGCGAAGTCGGTCGGGTTTTTCTTTTCCACGTTTGCTTCAACCCGCGCGCCTTCTTTTAAACCCTCAATATCTAGCTTCGCGAGTTTGCCGTAATCTTTGAGCTTTGACGTGTCAAAATATATTCCGTCCGAAGTTGTATACGTAAAACCCTTTTTTTCAAGGGCCTCTATCAGCGCAATCATTTCCTTGATGTGGTCAGTCGCTTTCGGCAATTTGTCGGGCAGAATGATATTAAGCTCTTTGATGTCATTTAAGAAAGAGTCTGTGTAATAGGAGGCGATCTCCCAGGCGGTCTTGCCCTGCTCCCGCGCCGAGATCTCCATTTTGTCACGGCCCATATCCCGATCGCCAGTCAGGTGCCCGACGTCCGTGATGTTCATGATATGGCGCACCTTGTATTTGTTGTAAAGCAGGGTTCTCTTGAGCACGTCGGCAAAAATATAAGCGCGCAGATTGCCGACGTGCGCGAAATCGTAAACCGTGGGTCCGCAAGAGTAGATATTCACTTCATCCACGGAGATTGGTTTGAATTCTTCTTTTTGCCGGGTAAGCGTGTTAAATAATCGAATCATGTAGGTATTCTAGCCTGCCTGCCTGCCGGTAGGCAAATGGTAAAAATAAAGAAGAAGCCTAAATTTCAGGCTTCTTCAATCCGCTTTCCCGAGCGTTTTCTTCAATTTCCCGAACTTCCGAAAATTTACGCACGAACAGCGCGCAATTCATCACCAGGCTGGCAAACCCCAATGTGAGCGCAGAAACCAGCAGGTAATCCAGAATGCTGTTCCTAAAACCCAGGATGGCCCAGTCGATTGCCACGCACTGCATGACCATTTTCGCTTTACCGAGTCTGTTGGAATGCATCGTGTAGCCCATCCTTTCGGCCGAGATCGCCAGAATCGTCGCAAAAAGATCTCCCGCAATCATTGCCGCTATCAGTACCTTGGTGTGGAAGGGATAAAAAACCGAGTACATTCCAAAGCCGGTGGCAATGAGGATTTTGTCCGCATGGCGATCCAGTTTCGTGCCCACTTTCCTTGTTGCATTGCTGAAGTATTGCGCGTAGTGCCGGGCAATCGCCCCATCCATGCCGTCCGAAATTTGGCCTGACAAAAAGGCGAGAAAAATCGCGAAATAGAATTCTCGGAGGGAGTATAAATCCCCATCCGAGCTCCATCTGGAAAGCGCAAAGACGAGAAACCCCCCGGACACGAAAATTCTGAAAGCAGTCAGACCATTTGGAGTCAGCCGCCCATTTTTGACCAATTCTTCAATGAGCGAATTTTTGACGAAAATTCTCGACGCAAGTTTGTGGCCGTACCGCCCCACGGATATCAGCCAGACTATCAGCCCGTAGAACATAATTTCCTCCTTGTTTCTAAATTAAGATAACGTTAATTGGCGCAGTTTGTCAAAGCCATTTTTGCTTGGTATAATTTTGTCAAAGGGGAAGGACAAATGAGTGCGATGATCCAAACTCACGCGATCAAGCAAGTCAAGGATGAATTGGCAAACTTCCAGTCTGCGGGAAATCCCGGCCCGTTTCAGCCGCCGGCAGAAGCAATAGCTTCAGTCTCTCGGCTCACTCGGGAGCTTGAAATGAAAAGGCAGACGGGTGTTTTGACTGTCAATGAGATTTCTTTGCTCAAAGAAGTAGATGAGCTGTGGGGGAGCATTGCCAAGGCGAATTCACAAAAAAAACCCCCTGCCGCAACGGGCCCTAATACTTACGATCTCAAGAATAAGAGAATATTTCAGGAAAACGCGGATTCTGGAAAGCCAAGTCACCCAGTGACTCCCCAAATATCCTCGGAGCAGGCGGATAAAATCATAGCGGAAATAAACGAGCAGTTTGAAGAGAAGGTTTTGAAAAAAATCAAGGAAAAGACACCCGCAAGCGGCCGCAGTCTCCAGGATTATTTGTCGACATTCAAGCCTGGAGACCCGGGAAACATTCCCTTGGCTTCCGACGATAGCCGCATTGATTTCAGCAAATTGGCCGGGAAATAGGAATAAATTGGATGTACGATTTTGAGAAAAAAATCGACGGTTACACCGAAGAGGTATTTTTGGATTTGGGCCTCTCGAGCCTCCCCGAGGAAAAGAAGGCCGAGATTTTCGCGCGCGTTCAGGACCATATACACAAGGTCATTTTGGATGTCTTTGAAAAAGTGCTAAGCTTAAAAGAATCGGCCAAAATAAAACAGGCGTTGGAGCAGGAGAATTATCATGGAGTGAGCAAGATTCTGAAAAAGCACGGTCAATTCAAAAACCAACTGGAGGACAAAATTGATAAAGAATTCAACCAGTTGAAACAAACAATAACCGAGGAGCAAAAACATGCCGGAACGCAAGGAGGCGCCGCGGGAATAGAACATTCAGAAATAGTCTAAATCGCCATTTGCGTTATCCGGCTTCGGCATGTTATACTGTTTCTTGGTGAAGTTTTTTGGCTGAAATTCGGATACAAAAACTCAAATAAAGCAATACAAAAATATGGATAAATTATCAAATTTAGCGCTTTTGGCTCAAATGTTGGAGGGCGCGGAAAAGAACATCCAGTCCGCCCGCCAGCTTTTGCGCGAGATCATCGGGGAAAGCGGCGGCGCCATGCCAAAGGCCGTAGATAAAGCGAAGATACTCTCAATCGGCGCGATAAGCGGCGGCGGAAAAGTGATTGAGGGGGTGTTTGACGGGCAAAACATGATGGGGCCGGACGGCAAGAAATATCCCGTGCCCGCGAATTATGCCAGCAAATCAAAACTGGTCGAGGGCGATGTTTTGAAACTGACCATCTCGGACGACGGATCGTTTATCTATAAACAGATCGGGCCGGTGGAACGGAAAAAGATGATCGGCATTTTGACGCAGGGCGAGCGCGGGGATTATCGGGTAATAACGGAAGGGAAGACTCACAAAGTGCTTTTGGCGTCGCTGACATATTACAAGGCCGAACCCGGGGATGAAGTGACAATCGTGGTTCCGAAGGATCAGGAGAGCGAATGGGCCGCGGTGGAGAATGTCATTAAAAAAGCCGGGGACAATTCGGAAACGGGGCAGCCTGCGGAAGACAATCACTCATCAGATTTGGATCAGGATTTGGAGCTTAGCGGGGAATAAACGATGGCCCTAATAATTCAACTGATAAGTTTTGCCGGTATCGGAATACTGAATACCGCGATTGATTTCGCGGTATTGAATTTGCTCGCCTCGTTTTTGGGCGTATATACGGGCATCGGGATCGGGATTATTAATGCCGCGTCCTTCACGGTCGCGGTTTTTCACAGCTATTATTGGAATAAGGTCTGGGCCTTCAGCCGCGACAACTCCGGCCTCGTCAGAAACATAGGCAGGTTCGTAACCGCGCTTGCGGCAGGCGGCGCAGTTCTGTTTCTGGTGATCTGGGGTTCCAGGCAGCAATATTCGTGGGTGTACTACTTGATAGTACTCATCGGCCTGGCTTTAGGCGAGATTGTGATGTGGAAAGTATTTAGGCTGAAGGCGGCTGTGCTCGCCGGGGTTCAAAGGGAAGTGGGCACATTTATCGCGATTACTCTAGTCGGC
Organism: bacterium; assembly: GCA_030700065.1. Taxonomy (GTDB): domain Bacteria; phylum Patescibacteriota; class Doudnabacteria; order UBA920; family 2-01-FULL-46-14; genus JAUYKH01. Next base: position 12,379 of record JAUYKH010000008.1, read on the forward strand.
CTGCTGATAAATAGCGGAATTGTAGTGGGGGTTACGAAATTCATTCCCCCCGCGTTCGGGTTTAATCAGGAATTGTGGACCAATGTGGCGAAAGCCGGCGCCACCGCGGTGTCGCTGATCTGGAATTTCGCTGGCTACCGGCTGTTTGTGTTCAAGAAATAGAAATGCTAAATTTATAGTATGAAATATATAGCGGTTATTCACAAAAGCAAATATGGTTATGACGTCCATGTGCCAGCATTGCCGGGATGTCACAGTCAAGGCGAGACGGAACAGGAAGCCTTGGCGAATATCCAGGATGCTATTGTAACTTATATAGAAATGGAAAAGGCAGAACTGAAAGATTCCGATATCCGCGAGGTCGAGGTTTCTATAGCTTAATCAATAACCTTGATGCTGTTCACTGATGTTTCTTCAGAACGAGCAATCAAGGCGTTTACGAAAGCCGGGTTTTGGATGTCTAAAAGCCATGGTGCCAAACATATCGGTCTAACTAATGGCAAACGCAAGATTACAATCCCTCGCCACCCACGTCTGAACCCTTATACGTTGAAGGCAATTATCCGCGACGCCGGGTTGACTGATCAAGAGTTCCAAGAGCTCCTGTGAGCTAAAACGCTACCGGCTGGTTGTGTTCAAGAAATAATCTCCAAAAAAAGAGCGGCACGCCTTTGCATGCCGCTTAATCAATGGCAGATCCGCCCGCGGGACTTAGTTCGCGGTTGGAGTTTGTTATCGAATGTCGACTTTTTCCACGCCCCTGTTTAGCAACAAGCAGTTTCGGATTATTTGGAGCTGACGAGCTACGTCGGTACTCTTTTCTCTTATTTCGGGGTTTGTTGACCTTAGTAGCAAGGTCAAGGGATTGGTATCTCCAGGTTTCAACATTGCGTTGCAAGCCCCCAGCGCCAGCGTGGGTTTTTCATACCACGAGGTATCGCACAAGATAGGGTCCGGCCACGGTTTCCGGAATGGAGGGTAGTAAATGTCGTAAATCCCCTCAACCGATCTGCCAATTCCGCCCTTGTTGTCTACGCACCAAGGAAACGGCACCTCGAAATAAAAGTAAGCCGTTTGATGCTCCGGACGGTGGCAAAAGAACCAGCCTTTCTCATCTTCTTTGGGCACCAGTCCTTTTTCATCGTATTCCCATTGCCCGACAAGCCAATTGTCCCTTACCTGGACCATCTTGAGATTCGGTTGAGCTAGTTCCGTCGTGCGCATTCGGTCTATTACCGGGGCTGTTCCTTCCAAAAGCTCCATGTGGGCTGCGGCAGTAAACCAGGAAAAAGGTTTGGCTTCATGTGCCTCGAAACGATAGTCCGGGTTTTCCAACCACATCTTGCCCAAACCCTCTGCCACAACTTTTAAAGGGATGTCTTTTCTATATGTCAGACAGCCACCCTTGCGTCTGTTACCGTCCTTCTCGTATATAATCAGCATTGTCCCTCCTTCGGGAAAAAGTCTCGGTGATTTTTTTCATGCCCGCCGAGCCGGCCATAGTGTCCTAAATTGCGGGACAGTTTATATTAGCATTTTTACTGGCAAAGTCAATGCCGGTTTTTATTAAAGAAACTGTTTTTTTATTGTCCGAAATCTGGTACAATATCTCCATGTCCCAAGTGCTTTATCGAAAATACCGGCCGCAGAATTTCTCGGAAGTGCTGGCCCAGGAGACAGTCAAGACTGTCCTCAAAAACGCGATAAAACAGAGTCGTGTTTCCCATGCTTACCTATTTACCGGACCGCGCGGGGTCGGCAAAACGACAATAGCGAGGATTCTGGCCAAGGCGATCAATTGTCTCTCTCCCAAAGACGGGGAGCCTTGCGGAAAATGCGACAGCTGCCTTCTCATCGCAGACGGACGGTTTTTGGATTTGTTTGAGATTGACGCGGCCAGCTATACGGGCGTGGATAATATTCGCGAGATCATTGACGGCGTCAAATTCGCGCCAACATACGGGAAATATAAGGTTTTTATTATCGATGAAGTCCATATGCTATCCAAAGCGGCTTTCAACGCTCTTCTCAAAACCCTGGAAGAGCCGCCGGCCCACGCGGTTTTTATTTTGGCCACCACCGAGATCCACAAAGTCCCGGCGACGATTATTTCTCGCACCCAGAGGTTTGATTTTCGAAGCATATCGCAGGCGGACATTTTGAAGTTGTTTGAAACCGTGCTCAAAGAGCAGGGGACGCAAATCTCGCCCGAGGCGCAGAAATTGATCGCCCAGGCCTCCGGCGGAAGCTTCCGGGATGCCCTTTCCATACTCGACCAGATTCTGGCCCTGGGTGGTGAAAAAATCACGCTCGAACAAGTCGAGGACATTCTGGGAGTAACGCGCCTCGCGTCTTCGCAAAAATTACTTGGTTTTATTTTGGCTGAAGACAGTGGGGGCGGAGTAAAATTTATCAAAGATTTGGCCTTTGGCGGACTGGATCTCGTGCAGTTTACGAAGAATTTTTTGGAGTACCTGCGCCTGGTTTTGCTCGTCAAACTTGGAACGGAGAACAGTGATTCCCTGGGATTGTCGCCGGAAGACCAGGGAATTCTCACAGAGCAGGCCAGCAACCTCAATGGCGGCCGGCTTCTGGATATTATCAAAAAATTTCTTGAAACGTATCGCGAGACCAAGCAGTCCCCGGTTCAAGAGCTTCCGCTTCTGGCGGCGATTTTGTCTCTGTGTGGCGAGCTAGCCTCGACTAGTTCGCCCGCTTCGCCGAATCGAGACGAGAATCTAGGCGGGCGAACTCCCGCAAAAGCCGCCGCAAAAATTCCAGGCAAGCTTGATCTTGGCGCGGTCGTTGACGGCTGGGCCAAGGTACTGGCTCGCGCGAAGGACTACAACCATTCGCTCCTGTCGAGCCTGCGCCTTGGAAGAATCGTGAGAGTGGAAGGGGATGTGCTCGTGCTCGCCTTTCCTTACAGTTTTCATAAACAAACCGTTGACGCGCTCAAGAACAGAATAGTCGTCGAGCAGGTTTTGGAGGAAGTATTTAACGAAAAAATCAGAATCAAGGTATTTTTGGAAAAAGAAATTGAGAATGTCAAAGATGAAAACAATTCAGACCTCGTGAGCGAGGCCATAAAAATTTTGGGAGAATAAATGGGATGAGTCCGATTATAAATTTTTTGAAATTTCACAATCCCAGCCAGGGCGAACTGCTCTTCGGCCAAGTGTTGAAGGAGATAGTTGATTTTATGAAAGCCGACCGGCAGGCGAAATACCGGGTGATGATAGGTTCGGATTCGAACGGACACGGTTCTCTGGATGTCGTGTCCGTGGTCGCGATCCACAGAGTCGGCAACGGCGGGCGGTATTTTTGGCACCGCACCGCGAAAGCCGGGATCAAAACCCTGCGGCAGAAGATCTACGCCGAGGTGGAGATGTCGCTTGAGCTTGCGGCGCTGTTTCTGCCGGCATTTCGCAAAGAATTAGGACGTGTCATAAACCAAACCGAATTGCCGTTTGATTTCCAAATTCACGTGGATGTGGGCGAAATGGGGGAGACCCGCGATCTCATTCGCGAGGTAACGAGCATGGTGCGCGGCTACGGCTATGAGGTGTTCGTGAAGCCCGATTCAGCGGCCGCGACGTCATTCGCCGACAGGCATGTGAGGTAATCTATTTAAGGAGGATAACATGAGAAACTTTTTTTGGCTCTTCTGGTGGCTTTTGCCGGTTTATATTCTGCTATTATTGCTCGCAGCCGGAATTTGCAGGTATCTGGACAAAATTAAAACCGAAGCCCGGGATTTGGCTTGGGAATGGCAGATCACCCGCATTGAAGCCGTTCATAACAGAGCGGGCCGGCCGGTCGGGAATCTCCGCGTGGAGTTGCAGAGTCTGAACTGTGCGACGAGGAAGACCGTGATCTTCCACCGTTCGCACCCCGATTACCAGCGTTTTCTGTCCTGCGAGAAGTACGCCATCGTTCAGTTTCATTTTACTGAACGGCCGATACAAAAAGTGTTCAGGGGTTCTGTCTGCGCTTATTTGGCGCTCCTAGAATAAACGGGCGAGTTTGCTTCCTTCGGGATTCAAACCGTCCGTTTTTTGTAATGCGTTGCCCCGGCAAATCGCGGGCGGGGGTTTTTAATTCATTTCATGTCCAATACGAGGCCGCCCCACGTGAAATCGTAAGCGCCAAGGCCCTCGCCTGTTTCCGGATCGAATTGCTCGCGAAAGCCGGATTTTTGAAGAAGCCTAAGCGAACTGTTTTTGATTTCCTGTGCCGCGTCGGTCATCCCGTAATTCATCAGGCCATGATAAATAAACCAGTTTGTGGCGATCCAAGTCGGTCCCCGCCAAAAGCCTTTGGGGTCAAACGACGGATCGGTTTTTGCGACTGTCGGCACAGGGTATTTTGTCCAGAATTCCTTTGGATTCAAGAGATGATTATCCACCAGGGTTTGCGCCTCTTCATGGCTTAAGATTTTGGCGAAAAGCGGCGCGAAGATTGCCCACGTCAAAACCTTTATTTTTTTGTAATCCACGCCGTAGGTCGACCAAAAAAGCCCGTCCTCAACCATGCGTTCTCTCATTGCTTTAACGACCAGGAGGTATTGTTCGTTGAATTTGAGGGCATCGTCTTTGTGATCAAGCTTGGCGGCTATTTTTGCCAGGACCCGCAGGTTCTCGGCGAAAATCGAATTAAAGGGCACGTCTTTGACCCAGAAGAAATTCTTCATGCAAAACGGCGCGTCGAAGTTGCAGGACGCGTTTTGTCTGACAAGCTCCATTCTTTTTTGCGTATTGAGTGACGGCTCGTGCCGGGGCGGCAAATCCAACGCGCCGTCAAAACGCGGAGAGTTGTCTTCACCGGATTCGTCCGGATGTATGATCCCGGCCAGGTGATTGCCGCGCGGATCGCGTTCGGTCAGGAGGTAGTTGTAGAAATGATACAGGGGAGCGTACATCTCTTCCAGGAAATTTTTATCTTCGCTTTTTTCAAAGACTGTCCAGACGGCATGAGCAAGCATGGGCGGCTGGATGAGGGAGCTTGTCCCTTCGCGCCCCCAGTCGATATTGATCAGGTCGCTCTTCTCCCAATAGATCATGTGGGGGATCATTCCGTTTTCAAACTGTTTCGCCACGACGGAGCGTAGTTCCTTTTTCGCGTCTTCCACGTTCAGATGCGACAAAACGATGGCATGAAAGCAGGAATCCCAGAACCACTGGTAGGGATAGGTGGAAGGGGCGGGAAGAGTGAATTGAAATCCGTCCTTTATGCGGCGATTGCGCAGATAGAGTTCCTGAACTTGTTTTTGCAATTTCGACATCAGGTCCTTTGCGCGGGTTAATTCTGTGACGCTTTTCGGATTTGAATTGCTTTTTTAAAAAGTTCGACGTATTGCCTGGCCGAGTTTTGCCAGGAAAAATCCTTTTCCATCGCGCGAATCTGCAGCTGTCGCCAACTGTCTTTGTACAGCCAGCTCTGGTATGCGCGGACAATTGCGATCATCAAAGACAACGAATCAATTTTTTCGAAAACAAACCCTGTCCCCCGATCGGTCCCTGCATCAAAATCCTCAACAGTGTCCGCCAAACCGCCGGTTTTTCGCACAATCGGAATGCAGCCGTAGGCCATGGCTTCCATTTGCGTCAGCCCCGACGGTTCAAAACGCGACGGGACGAGGATAACATCCGCGCCAGCGTAGATGTGATGCGCCAAATCCGCCTGATAGGAGAATTCTGCCCCCACCCGGTCGGGGAAGATTTTTTTGAGATTCAAGATGAATTCCATTATTTGCGACTCGCCTTCGCCAACGGCGGTGATCTGGATCGGCAGGTCATGCAGTAAACTGCCGATAACCGGCTCCAGGAGATCAATGCCTTTTTGGGAAGTCATCCGCGCCACTATCCCTATCACAAAAGTTTTGTCGCTGACTGACAAATCAAATAATTTTTGTAGGGCTTCTTTATTTTTTGCCCGCGGCGGGAAATTTTTCAAAGAAAATTTATGTTTCAGGAGCGAATCCGTTCCCGGGCTCCATAACGTGTAGTCCAGGCCGTTTAAGATGCCGACCAACCGTCCTTGTTCCTGTTTTTTGCTCAAGATTTCTTCGAGCCCCTCGCCGTACGCCGGGGTCGTAATTTCTTTGGCATATGTCTGCGAAACAGTATTGATCATATCCGCGTAAATAATGGCTCGCTTCATGCCGTTGATTTTGAGAAGCTTTTTGTCTTCAAAAGCCGGAAGGAGGGAATAGCCGTCGTCTGCTTCTTCTGGCGGGATAAACCTGTGACCTGTCCCGGACATTTGGCTGCTTAAGTTGTGAATCGAGTGCACGAACGCGATTTTGGAAATCCGCGTATCGTCTTGATAATAAATTTTTTTCAGGTTTGGCAGAAGGCCGGTGTGCCAATCGGTGACGACGATGACGTCCGGGACCCAGTCCGCAACCTTGAGAAATTCAAGAGTGCCGCGGCAAAGCAGCATCCAACGCGCGGCGTCATCGGCATAGCCGTATACGTTGGCCCGTTGTTCGTAATATTCCATATTTTCCAGAAAATAGGTGATGACCGGGGCGTTTTTGTCATCGTTTGGATTGTAGCGTTTGACATTGCAGAGAAGCTCCCTGGGGCCTTTTTGATTTCCAGTCGGGACTCGCAGGCCTTCGTACTCCATTTGCAGCCCCCATTTTTCAGTTCCGATTTGAGCATAGCGAGGAATCAGAAGTCGGGCATCGTGTCCCAATTCCCGCAATGATTTTGGCAAAACTTCCATCACCGCCCCGAGCCCTCCGACCGTGGCAAACGGCTGCGCCTCGGTGGACACAAAGAGTACGCGCAACCCCCCTTTGGCGTCGATTTTGTCGGATTCGTTCATATGATCATATTAGCACACTCGGAGAGAAAAAAGGCTGACTTTTTTCCTTTCCCTTCTGCTGATGTTGTTGTTATCCATCGACCCTCCTGGTGTAGTGAAATTATGCGTTCAGTTAAGCAAAATTAATTCAATGTCCAAATTGCGTAGTTTAGATACATGGCAAAACTGACCCAGAGAATGTAGGGCACCAAGAGCCACGCAGCCGGTTTAGAGATTTTATAAAACGCAACAATCGTGGCAAGAATGGCGAGCCAGAGGAAAACAATCTCAATGAGGGCACCGCCCGGACTGTTCAAACCAAAAAAGATAATCGACCAAAGCGTATTTAAAACCAGCTGGCCCAAGAATATGCCCAGGGCAATTTTAATTCTTTTGTCATTCCCGCGCAGGCGGGAATCCAGTCTTTTCCAGATTAGCCACGCACTCACTCCCATAAGCGCAAACAGTGTCGTCCAGACCGGACCGAACACCCACGCCGGAGGATTCAATGCCGGCCTTACAAGCCCGGCATACCAGCCGGCGATGGATGGAGCGGTAAAAACTGATCCAATCGCTCCTGCTGACAGCGAAACACCAATCGCAATAACGAATTTGAAGAAGTTGTTGATTTTCAGGTTTTTTTCAATGCGCCACCCGAGTGGCGTATTCGCTTATTTCAGCCGATAAGTAACGGTGTGGCCGACCCCTGCCTGCCAAAGCCACTGCCCGGGTTGGATTCGAACCAACGAATGGCGGCGCCAAAGGCCGCTGCCTTACCACTTGGCTACCGGGCAATGGGCTTGGCGGGCGGGCGATCCCAGAATATGGTCGAATTATAACAAAAGTAATAAAAATATGCTACGATTCCGCCATGAAGAGATCAATATTGTACCTTATAATCATACTTCTTGCCGGTGGGCTGATTTATATTTTTCAAAAGGCAGATGAACCGGGGGAGTCGAATTCGCCGCAGGATGAGGAGCAGAACACTGCTGAGCAAGAGTCTATCCAAATCGTTGCCGAGAACCTCAAAATTCCCTGGGCCGTCGCATTTCCGCCTGCCTCGCCGGCCGGCGGGCCCGATGGTGACATTCTAGTTACCGAGCGGCCGGGTAATTTGCTAAAAATAGGCCGAGACAGAAGTGTGATAAAAATCGAGGGTGTGCGGCATATCGGCGAGGGCGGCCTTTTGGGTCTCGCGCTGCACCCAAAGTATGAGCAGAATAACTGGATTTATTTGTATCTGACTACGAATGAAGGCGGCGGTTTGCGTAATAGGGTAGAGCGATACACATTGCACGATGGTACGCTTTCAGATCGCAAACTGATTATCGAAAATATTCCCGGGGCTTCCGTGCATGACGGCGGCAGGCTTGCGTTTGGCTCCGACGGATATCTATATATCGGAACAGGGGACGCGGGCACAAGCAATCTCGCGCAAGATAGAAATTCACTTGCCGGTAAAATTTTACGCGTTACTGACGAAGGGGAAACTCCCGACGACAACCCATTTAATAATGCCGTCTATTCATACGGACACAGGAATGTGCAGGGATTGGCTTGGGACAATGACGGCCGGCTTTGGGCGACGGAACATGGGCGCTCGGGCATTCTATCTGGCTTCGACGAGCTTAACCTGATCGAAAAAGGAAAGAATTATGGCTGGCCCGTAATTCAGGGAGATGAGAGAAGGGATGGTATGGTGACGCCGGTCATCAATTCGGGCGCGAGTGATACTTGGGCGCCGGCAGGCGCGGCATACGTCGATGGCAGTATATTTTTCGGCGGTCTGCGCGGGGAAGCCTTGTTTGAGGCAAAGCTCGACGGAACAAAAGTTTCATCCCTGACCAAACATTTTTATAAAGAATATGGAAGGATCAGGGAAGTGATCCTTGGCCCGGAAGACTATTTGTATATCACAACCAGCAATATCGACGGCCGAGGGAATGCCAGGGCGGGTGATGATAAATTAATCCGTGTTGACTTGGAGCGTTTGTGACAGCTCGTTCTTGACTTTTTCACGAGAATTTGCTAGCATGCAAATGCTCTAAGTAAGTTGGGTAGTCGCTCTTGGGATAGCGATATTCCAGGGGAGGAAAGTCCGAACACTTAGTTGATGGGCACTCTTAAGAGTTCATCAACAAAAGGTAGCGGGTAACGCCCGTCTGGGGAAACCCACGAGATGCGAACAGAGACGCCGAGACCCGAAAGGGTCGAGGCGCCCTTCGAAGCCCGAAAGGGCGTAGTAGGGCGAGCTCCGACGGCAACGCCGGAGGTGAAACGGCCAAACTCTTACCCGAGTGCAAGCCTAAATTTGGTAAGGCGCACGACCCCGATGGTAACGTCGGGGCTAGATAGATGACTACACAAAGACAGAATTCGGCTTATAGACTTACTTAGGGCACGAAAGAAGTCTTCTGAATTTCAGAAGACTTCTTTGTTTGTATGTGAGTTAAGCTTGTTAGGATGTGTGGGAGCGGCGGGTCCACAGCCATTCTTGCAAGGCCAACCGCGCGTGACTCGCCGCCATCCAGACCATAAAAAGTGCGAACACCGCGAGGGCGGCATCCGCGAGCTCTCTCATCATGACAGCGTATCCTCCTTTTGCCCGTAATATGAAAACCATAGCATAAGTAAGTCCTTTTGTCCAGAGTGTTTTATGCTATAATTTAATGCATGAAGAAGTCGGAACTCCTTTTTAATGTTATAGCGGTGCCGGTTGACCTTCTGCTGATTTTGTTTGCCGCGACAATCGCGTATTTCCTCCGCTACGAAGTCGAAACACTCCCGGTTTTATTCGATTTATCCTATCGCGATTATATGAAGCTGGTGCTTGTGGCGGCCCCGTTTCTGCTCCTCCTTTTTGCCCTGAGCGGTTTATACACCCAGAAGAGCACGCGCGGAATTTGGCGGGAGCTGGGACGGGTGGCGACAGCCGTCTCGGCGGGGCTCATGATTGTGGTCGTATTATTTTTCTTCGACCGAAATCTGTTTCCGTCGCGGCTCATCATTTTGATAGGTTGGTTTTTGGCGATTTTCCTCGTG
>JAUYKH010000009.1 GCA_030700065.1 bacterium
AACCGCGTAAAACGCCGCGACCCCGAGCAAGCCCAAGACGACATGGGAGGCCAATAAAAATTTTAACAGCGTTGTCATACTTTTGCGTCCAACGACTTACGAATCAAATGCTCAAGGAACGCGACCGCGAGTATTGCCACCGCGTACCATGCGATGATCTCCAAATATCCGGCGTGCAAGCCACGCCACGTGCCCAAAATTAGGGCCGCGTACCAGGAAGTCAGGGAAACGGCACTACCGACCGCAATCGGCAGTCTGTGAACCTGCAACAGCAGCGCGTTTATCAGGATAATCAGGGTGATGGTCAGTTTTGCCCAGAGCCGCGGACTGTAAATATACTGCTCCTGCCCGGAAAACCGCAAAAGCAAAAGGTAGCCAAATCCCGATAACAGCAAAATAATCATCCCGACGCGCATAACAGTATAGGCAACCGATCCGTTTTTGTCCCCTTTCAGATAAAAAATTTCCGCGAATGTCGCGCCACCGACCCCAAGAACCGTGCCGACGATGTGCGAGATCGTAACGAAAATTTCCCAAGTCATGTTATTTTCTTGTTAAGAATATGGCAGAGATTGCAGTGCTCACAGCCGCAATTTAGAATATGCGCCATGGTCGCCAGGCGCGTCCCCAAAATTTTTGCCACTTTTTTATCGCCTTCGGAAAGCTCCCGATTGCCACGAGTCACGTAAACCGCGCCATAAGGGCTCCCGGCGTCAAAGTTCGGCCCTTCTCCCTGGATTGGATAAGGAATCCCGATTGGGATCATGCCGAGGTTGAGAAGCGGAATCATCATGGACAGCAGGGTCATCTCTTCGCCGCCATGGGTCGAGCCGGCGGCGCAGAAAAGAGCCGCTGGTTTATTGACCAGCTTCCCTTTGAGCCACTCACCCGAAAGCTGGTCCAGAAACTGCTTGAATTGCGAGGCAAAGCTGCCGAAATGGGTTGGCGAGCCAAAGGCCACGCCATCCGCGCTGATAAGGTCATCGGCAGTCGCAACCTCAAACTTCGCGGCAAGCTCGTCACGAGTTTTTTTGAGTTTCGGCTTGTCCGCAAAAAATTCGGGCGCGAGTATTTCCGGCACCCGCTTAACCGCGACTTCCGTGTCAGCCACTACTTTCGCGCCGCCCGCTATCGCTTCGGCGAGTTTGGCTGTTGTGCCCGTAAAACTATAGAAGAGGATCAGGATATTTATTGGTTTTTTCGTCATTTTTATTTCTTAATCTGCCGCCACAGCCAAATGATCAGCATTATCCCCACGACTGACCAGATGAGCCATATAAGCGACATCCCCAAATAATGCCAAACACCCCAGCCGTAAGCGCCATTCATCATCCCGTCCCAACCCGAATAAAGCAAGTTGTTTCCCATCATAAAAATTTCACCCCTTCCTATTTCTTTCTGGATAATTTATAAATTGCCAGATACTCTTTGAGGGCGCGGCCTTTTTGCCCGGATTTGACCTGCTCCAGAACATGCGTTGACAAGTGATTTTCCAAAACCACATCCTCCACCCCCGACAGAGCCTGTTTGATCGCCAAAGATTGATTTATGATGTCCAGGCAGTACTTGTCATCCTGAACCATCTTTTGCAAGCCCCGAACCTGCCCTTCGAGAATCCGGAGTCGCCTCAAAGCCCTTTGTTTGATTTCCTTTCTCATACTCATATTATACCCCCTGGGGGTATTTTTGTCAACCCCGTTAGAAATAAGCCGCCCCAGGCGGTTGCCGCCGTGCCTTTTGGCAGGGCGGATTTCTAACGGGGTCAAGGCCTAACAGCAGTTTTTCAGCTTTTCTTCCAGTTGCTTTGTCTTTTCATAATGGGGGGATTTGGCTCGGGGGGCGACAAAGAACACATAACCGGCCACGGTCAGCAGAACCAACTCAATCCCGAACACTGTCCACGAGAGATGACTTAAAAACCAATAGGCCAGCCCGAAACCAATGAGGAGTGTGAGGGGACGGACGGTTCCACGGGTTTGATACGAAATCCCAACGACGGTTCCGCCCATGAGAAGCGCAATGATCGGCTGGAATTCGGCAAATTCCAGAAAGCCCGTAAGTACCCCGAAACTCAACAGAATCCAGGAACCGCTCGTACCGAAGCAAATCGGACAAATTTTAATTTTAGATTTGGTCATTTTGAGTTAGAAGAAGAAGATAATTATTCCCAAAATAATCATGGCCACTCCCCCGCCGATCTTCATCAGCCGCCGTTCTCTCCGCTGCCAGGATTTTACTTTTTCGACGAGCTGGACGTTCGTAGACAGAAACAGGATTAGCACCAGGGGCAGGATGAATATCAAATTGTACAGCAGAAGGTAGACTAATCCGCGCATATACGTGCCGGAATCGTGCAGAAGTCCCAAAACCATCAGATACGGCCCGCCGGTGCACGGAAACTCACAGAGCCCCACCAAGCCGCCTAAGGCAAACGCCGCGGGCAGAGAACTTTTTTCCATCAGTTCGGCCATTTTGTGATGCGCAAAGTTTGGTAGGCGCAATTTGATCGGAAACCGCGGAAAAAATTCATTGATTAGACTGATGACCCCAAGAGTGACGAGAAGCACGGCTCCCACGTTGGCCATAAAATGCGGGGCGTTGAACAAATGCAGGACTTGCAGAATTCCCAAACCGATCAGAACATAGACTACGAACAATCCGGCGATGTAAAAGCCGCCGATGAGAAGCACTTTTGAGTGCTGCTGTCCGAGACTGAAGAGAAACGCAATGGTCAGCAAAAGAATTGAAAAAGCGCACGGATTGATGCTGTCTAGGAGCGCCGCCACCGCCACCAGCGGCAAAAGCCATTGCCCGCCCCGGCTTGCTTGCCAGAGATATTCTGCGCCCCCTTCGCTAAACCTGAAAAGCAGAATAACCCCCAGAAAGACCGCGGCGATGGCGACCCAAATTTTGATTTTTGTATTTTTAATTTCCATCACGGGATTACCTCCGCCGAGAAGTGCATTTCCAGCACCCCGTCGTCGCTCTCGAGTATGACACTGCGTTCGATCGGCCCCACGCCGGCCGGCCCGTGCGCCGATGGATCAAATATCGCTTCGACAACTGCCTCCTCGCCGCCCGCCAAGACTTCTTTAAGTTTTGGGACCGTGCCATGTCCGGGCATGCTGAAAGGCCCGCGCCTAACGCCGCTGCTGCTGCGGAAAAAGGCCTCGGTGCACATGCAGGAAGTGGAAAGCGTATCCAGCGAAATCGTTTTTCCCGAAATATTTTTTATTTTGAATTCATGACTGACTCGACCTTCGGCCATGGACACCCGACCGAAATTATAATGCTGCTCACTGGTAGTGAGCGTGGCTGAAGGATTGGATCTGCTCTCCAGGGAATTTCCTCCCCTGGCCAGCAACACCACGCCACCCACCAGGATGCCAGCAACGGCAAGTCCGAAGATGATATTTTTTGATTGGTTGTGCATAAATTTGAAAATTAAACATAATAAAACCGGCCCCAAAAAAGTTTCTTGTCCTTCTGACAAAAGAAACCTAGATTATGGAAACGGTATCGCCGCGCTTCTCGTGAAGCTTAAGCCAACTAATGAACTCTTCTCTTAAAGGGCAGGCGTCAGCCGTTGCAAAAAAATATTGTCTAAAATAGGCGGAATGATTTGGGTCCGCGCGCTTCACTGCCCATACGACAAAGGCGATCACCAGAAAGACAATCGCCAAAAGATAAGCCGCGGAAAAGGTTTTGAATATGTTCAAATGAAAGACTGCAAAAATAGTAGCCGTTTCACCGTTCGGACACGCCGCTCGGCTGGCCAGATTCGCCAGGCATCCGCCGTGATCACCGGCTCCGTGCCGGCTGCCCATAAACGCCGCGCCCAATCCGGCTACGGCCAAAACACTCCCAATTAAGATAAAGGCCAAAAGAAACTTCATGCCTTAACCATACTGTTACTGCTGGTTTGTGTCAATCTGAATTCAATCACCGCGAAGCGATCAAAACAATTTTATTCTTTGCTTCTCTTCAAGCCGTCCAACTTCCGGGAGATTTCCCGGACCTCGTTCTTTATGTCGGCTATCGCCTGGGCTTCGGTCTTCACTTCTTTCTCGGTTTTTTCGGAGAGTTTCTTTTCCCCTCCCAGGCCGGTGATAATCATTTCATTGCCAATAAAATCCGAGACGAACAGCCCGGTCAAAAGTAGCAACACTGTTCCGATCAGAAAGGAAACCGGCCCATCCCACCAAACCGCGTTGGAGAGATTGATACTCAACTGATCGTAATTTGTCGAATTGCTCAGCATCATGAAATAATCGGCCGTGTGCCAAACTCCCCGCCAGAACAGCACGATGCCGACACCGCCGATAAACGCGTAGATTATCGGGTAGTGGCTTAGGCTGCCCCGGATCCTATCCTCCAGTTTATCAAAAAATCTGTAGATAAACTTGAACATTTTAAAATATATTCATTTTTTGGATTTCCTCGCCATTTGAGTATTTAAATACTGATATATATCATGATATCACAAAACGCCTTCGCGGCGATTTTATTTTTGATGGCTCCGGTTAATAGATGCGTTTAGAGAGATTTCTAGTCAAATTGTAGATGGTTTTATAATCGTAAATCAAGTCTAGCCATAATAGTGCGCTCATTTTATCGGATTTGGATATTCTGTGCTGACATACTTCCGTCGCTATTGGTAGCGCCGTTCACCGAAACATTTTTACCGACTTCAAGATCATTCAGTGTGCCACTGGCTGATTTTGCGACTTCGGTAGAATCGGAGAAGAAAACAATTTTCGAGCCCCCATCCGCAAGTTTGATGGTTATTGATTTGTCGTCTTTGGAGATGATTTCTCCGGCAACGAATCCGCTACCGCCTCTCTGACCCCCCTGACCTCCAGAACCGCCGAAAATAACACGTCCGCCCGCGTTCACTCCGAGTTCCTGCAACCTCTGTTGCCTTTCTTCGGGTGACAGATTTTGCAGATTCTGGAAATCCGCTTGTGAAGCGCGACCCCGAGGACTTTTACTTTCGGCATATTTCATGCCGCCAAAGAAAGCTCCTCCACCGACCACCACTGCTGTTGCGATAACGATTGCGATTAATTTATTCATACGACTTTTAATTTGGTTATTATTAAGATCGTTCGACCAAAACGACCCATTTTATTATTCATATCTTAACGCTTCAATGGGATTAAGTGATGCCGCTCGTCTTGCCGGGTAATAACCAAAGATAATTCCGATTGCGGCTGATACACCAAAGGCCAGGAGTATCGTAGAAAAGGAGACACTCGTTGCTATCCCAGCAAAACTGGAAACAAGAATCGATAAAATCCATCCGAGAGCAACGCCGATCCCTCCGCCAAGAAAGGTAAGCATGACTGCTTCGGCAAGAAACTGCATGGAAATATCTTTTTTCTTCGCGCCGATGGATTTGCGAAGCCCGATCTCCCGCGTTCGTTCGGTAACGGTGGTTAGCATCATATTCATAATCCCGATACCGCCCACGATCAAAGAGATACCGGCGACCGCTGCAAGAAAAATAGTGAAAGTATCCGTGACTTGCGTGAGCGTCCCCAATATATCCGCCTGCGAGATGATTGAAAAATCGGGATTCATCGGGTCAACGCGATGCAATTGAGCAAGCAAGAAAGTCGCTTCTTCTTGAACGATGGGCATAAGATTTTTTTCGTAAACACTTATGGCAATAGTGGAGAGGTGCTCACCGCCGGCAAGGATTTTTTGCATGGTAGTTAAAGGAACAAAGAGTGTGTCGTCTGGATTAAAAAATCCCGCGCTACCTTTGGTTTGGGTCACGCCGATAACTTTAAAATTGAGCCGATTAATGCGGATGGTTTTGCCGACGGGATCATTGCCTTCCCCAAAAAGGTCTTGCGCTACTGTGGGACCAAGCACCGCGACTCTTGCAACGCTTCTGATGTTTGCGTCCGTGATAAAAGAACCGTCGGCCAAACCAATGTTGCGCGCCTGCTCATAATCCGGAAGAATTCCGATAACCGTAGTATTGGTGTTATTTCCTGAATAAACGACCTGAAAACGGCTTTGGCGTTCGGGCGAAATATATGCGACTCCAGAGATTTGCCGCAAAGCTTCAGCGTCGCTTGTAACAAGCGTCTGCCCCGTCCCTCTTCCTGAAGAGACGATGCCGCTACCCGGCTGGATAGTCCCGGGCATAACCGTTAAAAGATTTGAGCCGAGGCCCTCGATGCTCGCTGTAATCGTCCCCGATGCGCCCTGTCCAATGGAAACCATGGCGATAACCGAACCGATGCCGATGACAATGCCAAGAATCGTGAGGCCAGACCTCGCTTTGTTCGCCGAAAGGGCGGTGTATGTTTCTTGTAGAATATCTTGAACTTTCATTTTGCGTTGTGATTATGATTATTGATGACGCGTCGATTTTTTACTTTACCATCTTCCACGATGTCCCCATCGCGGATACGAATGACGCGTTCGGCGTGTTCAGCGACATACGGCTCGTGGGTGATCAAAACAATCGTTCGGCCTTGTTCTTGGTGAAGCCGCTGAAAAGTCTCTAGCACCATTTCGCCCGTCTTTGTGTCCAAGTTTCCTGTCGGCTCGTCAGCAAGAATCAGCGTCGGGTTGTTGACGAGGGCACGGGCAATGGCGACTCGTTGCATCATTCCTCCGGAAAGTTGGTTCGAATAATGATTCCAAAAATTTTCCGGAAATGCCGATCCTTGCAAGGCCTCT
Source organism: bacterium (assembly GCA_030700065.1). Classification (GTDB taxonomy): domain Bacteria; phylum Patescibacteriota; class Doudnabacteria; order UBA920; family 2-01-FULL-46-14; genus JAUYKH01. The sequence goes on from JAUYKH010000009.1 coordinate 6,700, forward strand.
TTTGCCCGATTTTCTCTTTCTTCTTTTGAGACGCCGGCATAGACCAAGGGAAGCATTACATTACGAAGCACGGTTGCGCGGGGGAGAAGATTATATGCTTGAAACACAAAACCGATTTTTTGCACACGGATATCGGCCAGTTCGTCATCGGTGAGTTTCGACACATCTTTATCGTCAAGAAGGTATTCTCCGCTTGTTGGCGTATCCAAACATCCGATGATATGCATCAGCGTTGATTTGCCCGAACCAGAAGGCCCCATAATGGCCACGAATTCTCCTTTATTAATGATAAATGAGACGTCTTTTAACGCCTCCGTCTCTATCTCCCCACTTTTGTATGTTTTGCTGATACGTTTGCATTCAATCATAGTAGTTAACGGCCAAATCCGCCTCCGCTGCGGGAACCGCCACCGCCAGAAAGGCCGGGAATACGCAAACCTCCTTGCTGAGATTGAGTTTGCGTTTGTGTTGTGTTGGGCTGGATAGTTCTGGTAACGACTATTTCGCCCTCTTGAAGTCCGCTCCTAACCTCGGTGAATTCGTCATTAGAAAAACCAATCTCTACCGCCCTGCGGCTCGGCGGACTTTCCAGCACAACGCCCGCCGCGCTGTTTGCGTTCCCCGTATTCGCGCCAGCGACAGCCGAACCTTCCGGAATTTCGACATAATTGGTCTGGGCCTCCTGCTTCAACGCGGAATTAGGGACAAGCAGCACGTCGGGTCTGGCCTCGATGACAATGGCGGCGGAGACGCTCATGCCCGGCTTGACCCGTTCCTCCTGCGTATCAAACACGATCTTCACGACATAAGTGACGACTCCCTGCGAAACTGTCCCAACGGCGTCAATCTCTGCGACAGAACCAGTTATCGTAAGATCAGGAATCGCGTCAAAAGCAAGCGTGGCTTTCTGGCCGGCCTTGATTTTGGCGACATCAACTTCGTTGAGCGCCACCTCGGCTATCTTTTGTTCGGTTATCAGCGTAGCGACGGCGGTGCCTGCCGACGCGGAATCTCCCTTTTTGGCATTCACTTTGGCGATAACTCCGCCAAATGGCGCGCGGACATAGTGATCAGAGAGAGCCTGTCTTGCGGTGACGAGCGCGTCCTCTCTTTGTTGGATGGTTATTTTCTTGGCGCGAATATCAAGATCGTCCGGCCCTTCTTTTGTTTTTGCGAGAGACAGCTCGCGTTCTTTGATAGTAGTGTCCGCGTCTACGACAGCTTCCCGCGAATCTTTAAGAGAGCGTTGTATGGAAAGCAAGCTCACCACTATACTATTGGTCTTGCCGGTGTATGAGCTGATGTTGGACTGGTGGGTCGAGACGGTTGAGGGGATAGTGAGATGACGCAACTCCATCGCATCTTGAACAAAATCAATATAGTTATCCGTTGTCTTAATCGCATCTGCAATAAGTTGGCCTGTGTTGTATGTTTCTGATATCAGGGCCTCAACGACTTCTTTATCAGAACTTCGTGAGGCGGCCTTGTAAGAGTCAAAATTCGCAGTATAGGCGATACGCGCTTTGTTGTACGCGGTATAAACATCATCTCGATACCTAATAGCTTTATCGCGTTGTTCGATAGGAGTTTGATTCACATACCAAGTGATATTGTCTCCGAACACAGAACGAGGATCGATTGTATTGGCAAATAACAAATTTTCTAATCCGGCCATAATGCCGGGGAGATCAAGAAACGCGCTTGAAACGGAATTGAAGCCGTCCTCGTATGCTTTTTTGATGTTATCCTCCGCTTTTTGCTTTGACTTCTTGGCTTGATCCAGAGAATTTTCGGCCTGAAGCAGGGTGAGTTCATCGAGCGGCTTAAGCATTTTGTCCAGCTCCAATTTAGAGGTTTCAAGTGCGGTTTCGGCATCGCGTACAGCTCGTTCGGCATCACGCGAATCAATAGCTGCCAAAATCGCGCCAGCACCGACCTCTTGTCCTAACTTTGCGTACACGGCGGTTATTTCTCCGCTTGCTTTTGGTTTGACATCAACTTGGTTGGAAGCCGACACTTGGCCGCTTCCAGAAATGGAGACGATAAGAGTGCCCTTTTGAACTTGCGCGGTGGCGTAGCGAATTGCGCCATCGTTGCTGAATATCTTTCCGTAACCGAAATAACCAATGCCGACAATTAAAATTAGGGCGATACCTGCGGTAAATTTACGCTTTATCAATTGTGCGAATAGTTTTGAAATCATAGTGAGTTAAAAGAAGGGAATCGGACGAGATCTGAGCGGAAGCCGCTTCGGGTCGTTTTCGCTGAATACGCGAATTAGTTTAGCCTCGATTTGTCCTTCTTCGTTAGGAGAGCCGATAATAACGACATTGTCGCCAACCTTCATCCCGTCTTTGATTGTTTCTCGACCCTTTGTAATTGTAGTGTTTTCATCGGTAACGATCACTTTTTCCACATTCTCGCGTCCTTTTATTACGAAACCGTCGTCTTTCATTTCAATGATTTCTCCGAACGCGCCGTGGCCGCTGATAAAATCTCCGGCCGGGATCCTCTGCCAATCGCCCAAGAATCCGCCTCTGGGGCCTGCAAAGTTTTTGTGATAGTTATCCGCCCAGCGATAAGAGTATCTGGCTTTAAGCGTGCCGACCTTAACGCCTGCGCCGAAAACCAAGAGAAACACCACAAACCCGGCAAGCCCTACAATGACCCATTTAAGAATGTCGCGATTCTGAAAGAATTTTTTTATTGTTTTTTCTTCGTTCATATTTTTAAGCTAATTGTCCTGCATGAAAGAGATAGCCGACCAGCAATCTCTTTTTGTATAGAAACAGACGCAGGGTAAAAACCGCTAAAATCATATTTATGGTAAATAAGACAATGCCCGTAACCGGCAATGACTCGGCAATAGCCATGACAGAATCAGGCCATACTGAAAGGAAAGTTCCGAAATCGCTTGTCGCGATTGACATAAACTGGAGAACTCCCGATTCGGCCATTTGCCCAGAAAACGATGTCCAAGAGAACGGTGCGGCGATAAGCGAAACCGCCAAAAGGGCCAGAAATCCGAATGCCAATCGTTTGGTGTTACGCAATTCCTGCTCACGCTTGATGGCGAGGATTATTCGGTCAAAAAGCCCGGCTGGCGGCTCGGGCGGTTCAAGATGGGTAAATAGTTTTTCGTAATCTTTTCTCATACCTGAATACTAATACGACAAAGGGATGCATTTTTGTGCATCCTTTGTTTACTACGATAAAGTAGCGAATTCTGACTTTTATTCCGTGAGGATTTTTTTGAGTTGAATCAACGCTCGGCGATGGCGCGATGTTATGGTGTGAAGCGGCTCTCCAAGAGATTCGGCGATTTCTCGAAAGTTGAAATGGTCGTTATAACGGAGAAAGAGAACCGTGCGATATTTTGGAGACAGCTTTTCCATCGCCGAATTGAGTATATGCGCCATACCGGCTTTTTCTAAAAGCTCTTGGGGGAGAGGAGAAGGATCAGCAAGTGTCTCGGTTATCATATTTTCACCTTCCTCGTTTTCAAATTCAGAGAATGGGATAGTTTTTTTCTTTTTTAGAAAATCAATCGCGGTATTTTTAGCAATCGAAAAAATCCAAGTTTTGAAGCTCTTGTTTTGGTCGAATCTTTTGATATGGCGCCATATCTTTACGAACGCCTCTTGCGTCACATCTTCCGCATCCTGTCCGCCGCCTACATATCTGTAAGTAAAGCTGTAGATTGGCTTTAAGTAGCGGCCGTAGAGAATCTCGAGCGATTTTTCGTCGCCGGCGAGATAATTAGCGATAAGTTGCGAATCAGGGCGATTCATACCACTAAGATATCATGAATTTAGCGAAAAATCCAGCGGGTTGCCCCGTATTTGCCCCCGTGGCGAGCGACTGACCCCTGGCCAGAGCTTTGTTTGTGCACCATTGGCGCCAGATTGACCCAGCGTAGGTTACTCTTTTTTACTCTCCGCCGTGATAATAATATCGGAATGCTTTTTCCGAAATTTTTTAAAATCTTCTTCTGTGCCAATAAATTTTAAAATTGCTTCGTGTAGTGACTTTGGCGCCTTTTCTTTATCGGCCGGATCGATTCCAATTTCACGGCATTTTTTCATTAAATCTGGCTAGTCATATTCCAAAGCCCTAGCAATCAAAGACCCGGCCTTTATGCTATTAATTGGCATCAGCTGGGCATTTTTAAAAAAGGGGTGTAGCCCCTTAAACCACTGGCCTTCCTGCAAACTGTCATAGTAAATATCCACGGCTTAAAGTTATCAGAAACGACCCGGCATATAAACGCAAGCAAACAAAAAAACCAAGCGGTATCTTGGTGTTTTGTTTTGTGCGGTGCCTGATGGGGGCGGGTCGGATGGCACCAGAAATATTGGCTCCGGGGGTGGGATTCGGACCCACGACCAAGGGATTAACAGTCCCCTGCTCTACCGCTGAGCTACCCCGGAATGGATTTTAGAAATTCCTTCCCATAACCGCTTTTTAACACTTTTTCGCGGATACGGGCCTCGGCTCTCGTTTTGTAATCTTCTTTGTATAACAAGTGCCACGGTCTGTACCCTTTTGTTGAAAAAACTAATCCGGAATTGTGGTATTTCAATCTTTGCTCTAAATTTGCACTGAGCCCCACATACACTCTTCCATCCCTACCACTTTTTATCGCATAGACTGTGTACATATTTTTACACCCCCCTGCTCCCTGCCTGCCGGCAGGCAGGTACCGCTGAGCTACCCCGGAATGGATAGAGAATCAAAAAAAGCTTAGCAAAAAATCGGCCTTCTGTAAACTAATTGGAACTTCGCTTCAAATAATATATAATGATACAGTACCATTCTAATAAATTTTAAAATAGATTCATGAAAAAAGCTCTGATTACGATTTTACTTCTCATTGCCGGGGCGGCGATTGTCCTCGCAGGATTGTCATACTACAGCTCGAAAAAGACGGATCAGAATGATAATAATAATCAAAACAATCCCCCGACTTCGCAGGAACCCCACGCGCCAAGCGCGGACGATTTGAGACTGGCGACCCCCAAGCCCAATGATATAGTCTCAAGTCCGCTCGAAATCGCAGGCGAGGTTTGCTGCGGGTGGTATTTCGAAGCCCAATTTCCTGTCCGCATAGAAGATCAGAATGGAAACATGCTCGGCCAGACTGCGGCGACTGCCATAGGAGATTGGATGACATCCGACTATGTCCCCTTCCAGGCAACGCTCGAATTCAATCAGGGCAACGCGACGGCCGGATTTTTGGTTTTGTCAAAAGACAACGCTTCGGGTCTGCCGGAAAATGATTTCAGCGTGAAAATTCCGGTACGATTCGAGTCCGCTCCGACGACTCGGCTCAAGGTCTTTTTCGCGAACAGCCAAATGGATCCGGAAATGCAGGATTGCACAAAAGCATATGCCGTCAATAGGACCATCCCAAAAACCCTTACCCCAGCCCGCGCCTCGCTTGAGGAACTACTCCGAGGTCCGACTGTCGCCGAAAAACAGCTAGGCTACATTACGTCAATAAATTCCGGCGTCAAGATCCAAAAACTAACCATCGAAAATGGGGTAGCAAAGGTTGATTTCGACAAGCAACTGGAGACAGGCGTCGGCGGCTCCTGCCGCGTGGCCAACATCCGCGCGCAGATCACCGAAACGCTGAAACAATTCGCCACGGTTAGCGAAGTAATTATTTCCATCGACGACCGGACCGAAGACATCCTCCAGCCATAGACTGCAAAAGTCAACCCATTGAGCTTGGCTGGGCACCACCCGCCTCATTAAACAATTCCATGGAATTGTTTAATGAAGAAAAAGGTTAACTGCGTTTTTGAAATAGCGCGGCATATCGGGATTAATAGAATAAAAAACGTGCCCCGCTCGCCCCTCGACATCCAGCACGTCGAGTTTCTGAAGCATTATGAGATGATTGGAAGTCGCCGTGAAAGAGATTTTGAGCGATGCCGATATGTCCCCGACATTCATTTTGTTGCCGTCCGACAGAAGCTCGATGATCTTGAGCCTATTTATGTTGGCAAGGGCCTTGAATACCACAGTCCACTTTTTCATACTTTTCCTTTATTAATTTATAATCTCTACATTACCACATTACCACATTCAACAATTCCATGGAATTGTTGAATGTGTGGAAAGGAACGGCTCTACGGTTGGTTGAGCCATCTGGCATAAAGACTATTTCCCGTTCTGGGCGAGTACGTCTTTTACCTTATTCAAAATTTCTTCAGTGGTAAAATATGCCTTGACGAGATAGCCCTGGATCTTGAGATCCTGGGCTTTGAGAATGTCTTTGTTGCTCCAAAGGTTGCTCAAAATAATCACAGGCGTATTGGCAATCTTCGCATCCGAATTCTTTCGGATGTTTTTGAGCACGTCAAATCCATCCATCTCCGGCATGATCAAATCCAAAAGCACGAGATCAGGTTTGCCCTTGAGCCAAATCTCGAGCGCCTGCTTCCCGTCGTAAGCGGCCATCACATCAAAACCGGCTGATGACAGCTTCCTCACCACAATCTCGCTCATCATCGCCTCATCCTCGGCGACTAGAATTTTGGTTTGTTTCTCGGCCATATTTTTAGGCCACCAGTATTTTAAAAATTGTCTACTATAAATTGTAGCAAATATTGATTTTTTGCACAAATTTAGGTATAATAAAAACTATGAAGTTTACGTCTCCGAAACAAAAATATATCACTGGTTCAGCGAGGTAAGGAAAACAAAAAAGTGTTTAATTACGCAAAATTGCCTGAATTCGACAATCATGAGACGGTTATTTCTTTATCAGACGGCCAAACCGGATTGAGGGGCTTTATTGCCATCCACAACACGAACCTTGGACCGGCTCTCGGGGGAACTCGAATCACCTCTTTCTATCCAAACGAAGAAGCGGCCATCAAAGATGCCCTTCGGCTGTCGCGAGCAATGACGTATAAATGTGCAATAGCAGATCTGCCGTTTGGGGGCGGCAAAGGCGTAATCATCGCTGATCCTGAAGACCCGCAATTGAATGATTTGCTTCAACAATACGCCCGAAAGGTTTCCACTTTGGAAGGGCAATTCTACACAGGTGAGGATGTCGGTTTGACGGAAGAAAATGTGCAGTTCATGTTGAAATTCAGTCCCTACTTCATAGGGAAAACGGGGTTGGCGGGAGATCCTTCCCGCTACGCAGCGTACAGCACGTTCCTCGCCATACAAACCGCTTTGGAGTTTTTGGGTAAGGCTGGTTTGGCCGGGAAAAAATTCGTTATCAAAGGTCTTGGAAAAACCGGCAGTGAATTGGCTCGGTTGCTCATTGAAGCAAAATCAAAAGTGATTGCTTCCGACGCAGACGAATCAAAGATAAGGGAGTTCAAAAGCAAATATCCCAATACCGAATTCGTTCCAGTCAAAAATATCGAAGAGGTCAGAGCTGACGTGTTTTGCCCTTGCTCTTTGGGTAACGACATCACCGAAGGAAACATAGGTAGGGTAAAATTCTCCGTCATTGCCGGTACGGCGAATAATCAGCTAGAAGCAGACGAAATTGGTGACAAACTTTTTAATTCCGGAATTTTGTATGTTCCAGATTATGTTTCAAATGCAGGCGGACTGATCAATGTTGCGGATGAGCTATTGCCGGGGGGATATAATCGGGACCGGGTTATGGACGGCATCAATAGAATTCAGCTAACCTTGCGCGAAATTCTGGTACGGTCGCAATTATTGGCGATCAGTCCGAATAAAATTGCCGATGCCATGGCGCGAAGCGTATTTGATAAAGTTTCGCTGCCCCTACAAAATAAAAATGGCAATACCACCTTTTGATAAGCTGAACGAAAAGCAATTGTTGGCTTCGTATTCAACGAAATCAGAGGCTTTTTGGATGCAGCAACAGGAAATCAGATCGCTAAAATTATTTCAAGAAATGGTTCACAAAGTTCCCGCTTATAAGAAATTCCTCGGCCAACATGGAATTCGCCCAGGGTCTGTAAAAACCGCGGCTTGGTTGGCTGAAATACCTGCTATAAACAAAAAAAATTATTTCTCCCAATTTCCCGTTTCTGAAACATTTTGGCCAAAATCAAAGCAGGAGCCCTTGGTCGTAACTTCGACCTCCGGCTCCACGGGCCAACCCGCATATTTTCTACGCAATGAAAAAATCGATTGGCAATACTCCGTTTTGGCAGAATTTTTTTTAAAGAATGGCCCCAAGGGATCGACCCTGCTTATCAATTGTTTTGGCATGGGGGTTTGGATCGGAGGACTCATCACCTATCAGGCTTTCCGTTATGCCGCATTGCGGGGTTATCCGTTGAGTATTGTTACGCCTGGAATCAATAAAACCGAAATTTTTCATTGTCTGGGGAGGTTGGCGCCAAACTTTGAAAATATTATTTTCGCGGGATATCCCCCCTTCATTAAAGATGTGATCGATGAAGCGCTTGAGGAAAAAATTAATTTATCCAAACTTAAAATTCGACTACTTTTCGCCGCCGAGAGTTTTACGGAAACTTTTCGCGATTACGTCGCCCGAAAAGCGAACGTCCGCAATATTTATCTCGATACTTTAAATATTTACGGCAGCGCCGAATTGGGGGCAATGGCATTTGAAACCCCCGGCTCAATCTTTATCAGAAGACAATCCTTAAAACACCCCCGAATCTACGAGCAATTATTCATTAAAGGGCGCCTTCCAACACTCGCGCAGTACAATCCGATGTTTGTCAGTTTTGAAGAAAAAAATGGCGAGATTCTAATTAATGCGGATGGGGCAATGCCCATCTTCAAATATAGCATCGGCGATCGCGGCGGAACCTTAACGCTAGGCAAAATAGAAAAAATATTCGCAGGTGAAGGAATCAATCTCCGAAGGTTGGTTGCAAAAAACCATATTAGTTTCCAAAATCTGCCCTTTGTTTATATCTATGAACGGGCCGATTTTTCCACTAAACTATATGGCGCAACCATATATCCCGAACCAATCAAAGAGGTGGCACAGCGCGGGCCACTCGCCGAATATCTCACAGGCAAATTCACAATGCAGACTAAATTCAATCGAAAACAAAATCAAACTTTGGAAATAAATTTTGAACTAAAAAGAGAAACGAAACCCACAAAAAAACTGCGATTCGCGGTACAAAAGGCAGTGATCGCGGAACTGGTCAAAAAAAACGCGGAGTACAAAAACAACTATTCAGTGGTTCCCCATAAAGTACTGCCCAAAATAGTGCTTTGGCCGCATAGCAGCACACTTTATTTCAAACCCGGCATAAAACAGAAATGGATAAAAAAGGCATGACAAAATTGGAACGTGCGTTAAAAAGAAAGGCTTCCGTAAAAATCGGGTTTCGCCCCAGAATCTTTGACCTTTCATCGGACAAACAACGCAAAACGCTCCTCGGCCTGTTTTCCAAAAATTCGATAAGGCAAGTTATTGATGATTACGAGGAACAATTGCGTGAATTATTCGCAATAGAAAACCCGTCCAGGGTCTATCTCGACAACTTTGATCAAGAATTTCAATCCTATCTGGCGCAATTGAAAAAACGAAGCCCACTTTATCAGCAAGGACGGTGGATTTACTATCCCTGGCTCCTTACGGTTGTTCATCTTTTGAAGGATCGCGACTTCCAGAGAGTCCGAACAGCCAGAAACCGAAATTTAATCAACGAAGGTGAGCAAAAAAACTTCTACAATGCTGTCGTGGGAATCGGCGGCCTCAGCGTCGGCAACAGCGTGACTCTGGCCATTGTTTTGCAGGGCGGGGCCAGCCACATCCGGATCGCTGACCACGATCGTTTGGCTCTTTCTAATCTCAATCGAATCCGTGCAGGAGTAGAAAATTTGGGGCAACAGAAAGCAGAGATAACTGCCAAGCAAATCTACGCCTTAAATCCCTACGCAAAGATTGAAATTTTCCCCGATGGGCTAAACACCAAAAATGTAAAAAAATTCTTCGCCGGGCCGCCAAAACTGGATATAGTGGTCGATGAATTGGACAATATCGCCGTTAAATTTTTAATCCGCGAACAGGCCAAACGCAATAAGATCGCCGTGGTGATGGGGGCAGACAACGGGGATAACGCGGTGATAGACATTGAGAGGTATGATCTGAATCCAAAAACTAAATTTTTCCATGGTCGGCTTGGAAACGTTTCTTACAAACAACTCTCGCGGTTGGATAAATTCGGGATAGGGAAGACGATCACCAAATATATCGGCCCCGAAAATGTGACAGAGCGGATGCAAAAATCACTGTTGGAAATGGGAAAAACAATCGTTTCGTGGCCGCAATTGGGCGGCGCGGCCTTAATTAATGGCTCAGCCGTGGCCTACTGCGTGAGAAAAATTTTAAATAACCAACCACTGGAACGCAATCGTTCTTTGATTTCTCTAGACGAAAAACTCACTCCAGATTATTATTCCCCAGCGCAAAGAAGCAAACGAAAAAAAGTCGCAAAGAATTTTAAAAAAATATTTGGCCTATGACAGACGCAATTCGCAAAATATTAGAAATAGCCGTTCATGCTCCATCAGGCGAAAACACGCAACCATGGCGGTTTGCTGCCAAAGGCAATCAAATTTATCAATACAACATCCCCGAAAGGGATAATTCTTTATACAATTTCGATCAAAAGGGCTCGTTGACGGCCCATGGGACAGTCATAGAAAATATTGTAATCGCCTCTCCCAAATTCGGGTATAAGGCATCTGTAACATTGTTTCCTGACAGAAATAACCAAAATTTGATCGCAATGCTAACTCTGTACCCAACAACCGAACAGGAAGACCCTCTTTATTCTTATATCCTAAAAAGGAACACCAATAGAAAACCATATAAGCCAATTTCGCTCACCAAGGAGCAGCTCGATTATCTGGCAAATTTATCGAAAATCGTGAGCAATGGAGAAATTCGTTTTGTATCCGATCCACAAAAAATGCAAATCATCGCTGAGGCTGGAAGTATCAATGAACGGGTGATGTTTAACAATCGTCTTTTGCATGGTTTCTTCTTTTCTCATCTTAACTGGACCCAAGAAGAAGAAGAAACCAAGAGAACCGGCTTTTACATTAAAACACTTGAATTGCCGCCGCCTGCCCAAATAGGGATGAAGCTATTCAAATACTGGCCGGTCATGAAATCTTTGAATTTCCTAGGTTTATCAAAATTAATTGCTATGGGTAATGCCAAAACCTATGCCTCCTCTTCCGCTATGGGGGCGGTTATCATGCAAAACGAAAATCTCGGGGATTTTGTCAACGCGGGCAGAATATTGCAACGCATCTGGCTCGAGGCAACAAAAATGGGCCTAAGCATGCAGCCTATTACAGGAGTATTATTTTTTGCACAAAAGCTGAAGGCAGGCGGGGCGGACGGATTTGCCAATTATCAAGTATCTCTCATACAAGGGGCTTACAAAAAAATAAAAGAGGCGTATGGTATAAATGAGAAAAAAGTTATTGTTGTTTTTCGGATGGGTTACGGGGGCGATCCTAGTGCTCACTCTTTGAAACTTCCGCCAACTATAATCGAGGAATAAGCGTTTGCTATGACGGGTTTAATAAATTTTGATCTCCTTTCGGTCGGTATTGCGATAGCCAGCATAGGCATCCTGGGATTTGTTGTCTATTTTAACAACCCTAACAGCGATACAAACAAAACTTTTCTTGCGTTTGCAGCGGCAGCTATTTTTTGGAGTCTGGCGAATTATCTAAGCTACCAATTCGCCTCCCCTAGTTTGGTGTTGTGGCTGCTGCGGTTGGGCATCTTTTTTGCCGTATGGTATTGCTTCTATCTATTCCGGCTATTTTTCGTATTTCCAGACGTACAATCCGCACTCCCGAAGAAACATAGATTTCTGGTTTTGCCCGCGGTCATTTTGACGTCACTGATTACATTAACGCCCCTCGTGTTTCCAAAAATTAAGGAAATGACCGGGCAGGGGAGCGTTTCGATCGTGTCGCCAGGACCAGGAATTTTCTTATTTGGCGGCGTGGTTATCGGTTTGATAATTGCCGCCATATTCTCCCTATTTAAAAAAATGAAAGCCGCGTCGGGACTGGGCAAAACACAGTTTAAATATGTGTTGGCTGGGGTGATCATAACTTTTACATTGCACATTACTTTCAATTTTATCCTGCCTGCCTTTTTCGACATCGTGCGCTTTATCCCAATGGGGGCAGTCTTTACTTTTCCGCTCGTGGCCTTCACAGCTTACGCTATTTTCAAACATCACCTTCTAAACGTCAAAGTCGTCGCCACAGAAATCCTAACGTTTATCCTTGCGGTCGTCACCCTCCTCGAGGTGATACTTTCGAATGATCTGGCAATCCTCATCTTTAGGGCCAGCGTATTTTTACTGGTCCTAAGTTTCGGGATTTTACTTATTAAAAGTGTCCTCAAGGAGGTGGAACAACGGGAAGAGCTACAGTTCTTATCCGCGCAACTCAAAAGGGCCAACATCAAACTCCAGGAGCTCGACCAGGCCCGGGCGGATTTCATTACCATGGCCTCTCACCAGCTGCGCACTCCCCCGTCCACGCTCAAATGGTATTTGGCGGCGATTCTTGCGGGTGATTACGGCCAGCCGAGTCCGGAGATAAAAACCGCTCTGCTGAAGATGCGGCTCTCAAACAATGCCATGATCTCTTTAATTGACGACATGCTCAATGCCTCGCGCATCGAACGGGGCAAGATTGAATTCAATTTTGAACCAACCGATGTTTTGGAAATTACCCAGTTCACCGTGGAACAGCTCCGCGCCCTGGCCGAGCCGAAACATCTCAAGCTTGCTTTTGTCAAACCGAAAACCGGACTGCCGAAAATCATGGCTGACAAAGAAAAACTCCGCCAAGTCATCAACAACCTGATTGACAATGCCATCAAATACACCAAAAAGGGCGCCATCACGGTGAAACTGGAAAAAACCGGCAATAATATTGCTATCAAAGTCGCGGACACGGGCAAGGGCATTGCCAAAGAGGACCAAAAAAATCTTTTTGAAAAATACGCGCGCGCCCAGGACTCGAGCAAATATACCGCGGGCCTGGGCCTCGGGCTATATCTGGCCAAGGTCATCGTGCAGCAGCACAAAGGCAAAATCTGGGCCGAAAGCGAAGGAGTTGACCGCGGCTCGACATTCATCATCAGCCTGCCTATCAAAAGCGGCATCAAGGCTACGGCGACCTTTGATCTCGCGAAAGCAAATGGACAATCCAAATAAGTTTCTAAAATTCGCAATGAGTACCGCGCGAAAAACAGGCCAAAAAATGGCCTACTATTTTCGTAAAAAAGAACCGGTGATTTCCGGCGCGCCGTCGGGTATCAAAACCTTTTACGATGACATTGCCGATGACATGATCAAAAAACTTATCGAAAAACACTTCCCCACCCATTCTTATCTTACCGAAGAAACGGGAATGGTGGATAAAAAATCCGACTATCTATGGATCATCGATCCTTTGGATGGAACGAGCAATTTCGTAAATCACAATCCCTTCTTTTCAATCTCCATCGCCTTGTGGCACAAAGGCGAACCACTCTTGGGCGTGATCGAAGTGCCAATTCTCCAGGAAACGTTCACGGCCTTTCGCGGCCACGGAGCTTTCCATTACGACGGGGGGCAAAAAAAACGAGCCCGAGTGTCCGCCATTTCCAGTTTGTCAAACTCCTATCTGATCTTCTGCGAAGGCGGCGAGAGAAACAAATCCCGGATAGTGAAAATCTTTCGCGATCTTTATCCGCGCACCCGGGAAATGCGAAAACTTGGCTCCGCCGCCATCGAGCTCTCCTGGGTTGCTTTGGGCCGAAGCGAGGCCTATGTGTCAACCCAAATCCACTTGTGGGACATCGCGGCCGGGGTACTGTTTGTCAAAGAGGCGGGCGGACACCTGCTCCACTTTGACGGTACGCCTTACCAATGGGCAGAATTTCTGAAATCAAAAAAATTTGATCTGGCCGCGACAAACAGCAAGATCAAACTGCCCCTTTTGCGCGGGGTTTAACTATCCACCGGCAGTCCAGCGGCGCGCCAGCCATCTTTGCCGTTGTGATATTCCAAAAGATTGGTATACCCCAAAGCTTCCATGCGGCGGGTGGCCTTGGCCGAGGCGTGGCACTCGATGTCCCGGCAGTAGACGACAACAGTTTTATTTTTGTCCGGGACAGCTTTCTGAATTTCTTCCTCGAACGTGTCATCCACGGTCACGTTGATCGCCCCGGGCAGATGAAATTCGGCAAAGGTCTCGGGCCCCAAAACTTCCACTAAAACAAAATCCTCTTTGTTATCCATTTTGGCCTTGAGATCACTGGTTTTTATAAATCCCGTCATTTTGGCTTCTCCTTAATTAAATGTATACTGTGATTGTAGCATGAACTCTGCTCAATCAGAAACCAAAATAAAAATTTCAGCCTTGCCCGCCTGGCACGCCCTGGACATTGCCCGGACGATCAGGGATTTGAAAACCAATCCCGACAAAGGGCTGTCCGAGAAGGATATTTTGCAAAGACAACAGGTCTGGGGCAAAAACGAACTGCCGAAAGGGAAACGCACGACAGCCCTGCAGATGTTCGTGAGGCAATTCAAAAGCCCGCTCGTATATATACTGCTGGTCGCCGCGGTTCTAACCTGGTGGATCGGCGAATATGCCGACATGATCGTCATCCTGGTAGTGGTACTCGCGAACGCGATAGTCGGTTTGTTTCAGGAGTATCGGGCCAATAAAATTTTCGAAAAGCTCAAGGAAGCGATCCGCGTCAACGCGCTCGTGATCCGTGGCGACAAACTCACGGAAATTGACGCGGCCGAACTGGTGCCGGGGGATTTGATATTGCTCAAAGGGGGGAACAAAGTTCCCGCCGACGCGAGACTGGTTACGGCCTCGAACCTCGAAACAAATGAGGCCCTGCTCACCGGCGAATCGCGGGGCGCAAAGAAACAGGTCGAGACGGTTGACGCAAAGGCCATGATCGGCGATCGGAAAGACATGGTATTTATGGGAACCGTCGTGGAAAGAGGCGAGGGCCGCGCACTGGTCGCGGAAATCGGCGCGCGCACGGAAATCGGAAAAATTTCGGTTTTGACCCAAAACGCGGAAGAGGAGCCCTCCCCCCTTCAGCTGCGAATGAAAAAATTGGGCCAGTTTTTGAGCGAATTGTTTCTGGTCATCTCTCTGGCAATATTCATTCTCGGGCTGGTCGAAGGCGATGACGTGGCCGAGATGATCAAAACGACTGTGGCGGTCGCCGTGGCGGCGATCCCCGAAGGATTGCCGGCCGCGATATCAATTATTCTTGCCGTGTCGAGCCAAAAAATCCTCAACCGCAAAGGCCTGGTGAGAAAATTGGTGGCCGCTGAAACATTGGGCTCCACCTCCGTGATCTGCACGGATAAAACCGGCACCCTGACCTACGGCCAAATGAAGGTGGAAAAAATCATCGGGGCCGACGAGCGGGAAATCATGCTGTCCCTCGCCCTAGCCAACGAAGCAATCATTGAAGAAAAGGACGGAAAAACAGTAAAAGGCGAGGCTACGGACAAAGCGAAATTGGAAAAATTTTTGGAAAAGGGCGATTTGCGCGCTGTTCTGCGCGACACGCCGCGCCTCGCTCTACTGCCTTTTGACGAGAATAGAAAATATCTGGCCTCCTTCCACCAAGACCAGGGTAGTCTTCGTATCTGGGCCAATGGCGCTCCGGAAACAATCATCTCCAAAAGCAATTTAACGGAGATCCAAAAGGGCGAAATCCGCAACACTTACGAAAATTATGCCAAACAAGGTTACCGGTTGATAGCCGCGGCGACAAAAACAGAAATTTTTCCCGCGAACGAATTCCAATCAGACATCGAATCAATGGTCAACCGGGTCTCCGGTCTGACCTATCTGGGGTTGGTTGCCATCCGTGATCCGATCCGCGAAGACGTCAAGCAAACCATGGCTGACACGAGAAAAGCCGGAATCAAGGTCCTAATGGTTACCGGGGACCACATTTTGACCGCCAAAGCTATCGGGCTCGAGCTTGGGTTTTCCATTTCTGAAGGAGCCGTTATTCTGGGGGAAGAGCTGGACAGACTCTCTGATAAAGAACTGCTCCGGCGGATCAAAAATCTTGAAATCATCGCGCGGGTCACGCCGGCGCACAAGATGCGGATTATCGATGCCTGGCAAAAATTGGGCGCCGTGGTCGCCATGACCGGCGACGGCGTGAATGATGCCCCCGCGCTCAAAGCGGCGGATATCGGCATAGCCGTAGGAACCGGAACGGACGTGAGCAAAGAAGCCTCCGACCTGGTCCTCCTGGACGACGGTTTCAGCACGATCACGGCGGCTATTTCCGAAGGGCGGACCGGGTTTGCCAATATTCGCAAATCCACTCTCACGGTAATGTCCAATGCTTTTACCGAAATAATTCTTATTGCTTCGACTTTGATCTTTCATACGCCTTTTCCGATTACCGCCATCCAAATCCTCTGGGTAAATTTGGCGGAGGATTCCCTTCCTGTTCTGGCCATGGCGTTTGAACCCGCGGAAAAGGAGATTATGAAAAGCAAACCCACCTCGCCAAAAGAACCCATTCTGGACAAAGAAAGCAAATTTCTGATCTTCGCCGTAAGCATAGTGAGTGACCTGACTTTGGTCGGGATTTTCCTCTATCTGCTTAAAGGGCTTGGCTGGGATCTGATCAAAATCCAGTCGTTCATTTTCGTGGCCACAGCGACTCCGACCCTTCTGAATGTGTTTGCTTTTAAATCCCTAAGGACCCCTCTGTATAAAATTAATATTTTTAACAACTGGTACCTTGTCGGGGCGGTTGTGTTCGGGCTTACCCTGATCCTGGCCGCCGTATACGTCCCCTTCTTTAACGAATTCCTGAAAACCGTTCCGCTAGGGTTCGGCCCCGCCCTGGTCTGTTTCGCAATTTTCCCATTGTTCAAGCTCATTCTAGTTGAACTCGTAAAATGGCGATTTAGAATCAATTCCAATTCCAATCAGGCGTGAATACCATTGCATATCGTGCGGAATTCTGGTACAATATATATAAGTTAATTTAGAAAGGGAGATAAAAATGCCTGACGAAACAAAAAGCGATCAAGCGGAAGCAAGCAAGCAAGCCGGTTCTTCCAAAACCGACGCCACAGACGTGAGCGACCACGCCAATCACAAAGAAAAAAAGGTCGAAGGCTGCGAATTCTGCTAAATGGGGACCGAGGCTGGAATAATCTTCTGGACAAGTTTCATAGTTGGAGCTTTGCTGCTCTTTTCTCTTGTCAAACGAGAGAAAACCGAAGCAGTAAAGCTCTTTCTTTTTTGGGGAATGGTGATCCCCATTATATTCACGACTGTTTTTTTGGCGGCCATCACGGTGATCAAAAATCAGACTTCGGTGACAAAAGGGCCGGTGCATTGGCACGCTGATTACGAAATATATGTTTGCAGCCAGGCAGTCAAAGACCAAACCTCGTATAACTACAGGTTTATTCCGGAAGCTAAAGCCCACGAAGGCGAAGAAGACGAAGAGCTGGATCTCGTGGATCCGGCCGGCTTTTCGAATCGCGTCGGCACCTCGGACTTCCACGAACACGGCGACGGCCGGATCCATGTGGAAGGCGTTGTCGAGCATTTGGAAGACGTGAGCCTTGGTAAATTCTTCGAGGCAATTGGCGGGCAACTTTCGCCTACTTTCATGCGCCTGCCGACCAATCACGGCGAGATGATTGTCCAAAACGGGATGGGGTGCCCCGGCGGAACAAACGGGGCCTGGCAGATTTTTGTTTACAAAACCCAAAACAATATCGTCACCCAGGATAAAGTTACAAATTTTGTTGATTATGTATTATCCCCATATTCCAACATTCCCCCCGGGGACTGCATCATCATGGAGTTTACATCCGAAATTAAAGACAAAACAGATAAAATCTGCAAATTTTACGAAGTCGCCCTGAATAAAGGAGAACTGATGTATGAAAGATAAGGGCTCCCAAAAATGCTTGCATTTTTGGGAAAGAGGAGCAGCATGGATACCGCAGCAGCCCCGAGCGAAGCTCGTGGGATGCGAAGGTTATCCCAGATGCGACGATGGGTATTGAATCCCAGCTACCGACAATCTTTGCGGTGTTCATCGCCGCGGCCGTGGACTCGATAAATCCCTGCGCCATTGGCGTGCTCATCCTAATGGTGTCCGTGGTCTTGGCAGGCGGCGGCTCGGTCCGAAGAATGCTATTTTTGGGCCTAGTGTATGTAGCTGCAATTTTTACGGTTTATCTGGCCGCTGGCCTGGGGTTGGTCTATTTCTTCACCCGAATTCCTCTCGTTTTAACCGAGTATCTATCAATCGGCGTGGCCCTGTTTGTCGTCTCCGCCGGAATTATTGAAATCAAGGATTATTTCTGGTACGGGCGCGGATTGTCGTTAGCAATCCCAGCCAGCATGGCGAAAAAGCTTCATAATTATGCCTCGCGAACAACAGTGCTGGGGATCGCCGCTCTCGGCGCGTTCGTCTCCGCTGTCGAACTCCCGTGCACCGGAGCGCCTTACTTGGCCATTATCACCATCTTGTCGCAATATTTTGACTTCACCGCTTTTCTGCTCCTGGTCTTCTACAACATCATTTTTATCTCGCCGCTTATCATCATCCTGATTCTGGTCGCCTCCGGCAAAAAAATTCAGGAAATCAAAGGCTGGAAACAGGACAACCGCGGCTTTATGCGCCTCGCCATCGGCCTTCTGCTCGTCGGGCTGGCATGGTTGCTAATATTAATCGCCAACGGTACAATCAACTTAGGCTAAGTTCAAAATCATAGATCAAAAATTAAAATTAGAATGTCGTGACTAACCTGAACTGGAAGTGGATCTTTAAAGTCGTAAGTACAGTGGCAATAATTTTTGGGTTCGGATATTTACTTTTCCTCTACATCCCTATTCAGTATACATTCGGTTTACGAGTTCCAAGAACCTTTGACGAATGTCTAAAACTAGGCGGTGAAGTATGGCACGAGACGTTTTCAGCGCGCTGCTCCTACGAGGGACATATCTTTGAGGGTAATATTAATTTTCGGATCGATATTTAATTTTGATTTCCATGAGTCATATCGTCAAACGCAAGGGGCACACAGAGCCCTTTGATTCCAGAAAAATTTACGGATCCGCGTATTCCTCCTGCCGCAATGTCCATCTCTCGGAGATCCAGTCTGAAAAAATCGCCGAAGCCGTCGAGCTTCGGATGAAAAAATGGATTGAGAAACAGGAACAGGTCAGTTCCGAGGACATTTTCCAGGAAGTGATAAAAATATTGAAGGAGCTCGAACCCGACGCGGCCTTTATGTACGAAACTCATAGGGATATAGCATGAACCTACGAATCGCAATAGTATTACTCGCCGTAACTGTGGCGACAAGCATTCTTCCTTTTTCACTAGTCACTCTTGATGCTGGATTATTACAAATATTCTACCAGGAAGTGAATGGGTATGGTGTTTGCATGGTTCAAGATATTAACTTTGGCTTTCCATTTAGAGTATACCAATATTACAGCCCTGGTTGCCCGCCAAACCAATATATTTTTCTCTCTATAATCGGCCTTATCGCGAACATTTTAGTTTATACGGTACTTATTTATATTTATAAAAATGCAAGGAAGCTATGAATTCTGGAGACTTAGCATCTAAAAAATGTGTCCCTTGTGAGGGTGGGGTGGATCCCATTAGTCTTGATCGCGCGCAGGAATACCTCAAACAGCTTCACCCTGACTGGAAGATTGTTGAAAACGGGAAAAAGATTCGCCGCGAGTTCAAATTCAAGAACTTTCAAAGCGCATTGGATTTTGTAAACAAGATCGGCGAGATTGCCGAAAGCGAAGGCCACCACCCTGACATCCAGTTTGGCTGGGGATACGCCATCATCACACTCTGGACTCACGCAATTAATGGGCTATTTGAAAATGATTTTATCCTTGCCGCAAAAATCGATCAGCTGAACAACTAAATACCTCTGTCTCTGCCAATTTTTAAGCTCAACATTAATAATAGCCTTAATCTACCATTCTACATGGACATGCAAATGCATGTCCATGTAGAATGGATTTTTTGAATTTATTTAATTTATTTCTCGAGCCTATGAAATCTGTATCTAATAGTCCCGCAGTTTCTGGATGCTCTTGTGTTCTTTGATGCGCTCGAGGGCCTTGGCCTCGATCTGCCGGATACGCTCGCGCGTAACGCCAAACTCCTTGCCGACCTCCTCGAGGGTATGAGTAACCCCGTCCTCGATGCCGAAACGCATCCGCAATATCTTCTGCTCGCGCGGATCCAAATCTTTCAATACTTCTGAAACATATTCGGACAAAAGCTGGCGGCCGGCCGAGTCCGCCGGCATGGTCGTTTGCTCGTCCACGATAAAATCCCCGAGGCGGGAATCCTCTTCATCCCCCTCATCCCCGACGGCGGTATCGATGGACACCGTCTCCTGGGAGATTTTTTGCAGCTGGTGAACCTTGGACACCTCAATTCCCATCTCCGCGGCGATTTCTTCCGCGGTCGGCTCTCTTCCCAGTTCCTGCACGAGAGACCGCTCGGCTTGAGCGTATTTATTCAAAGTTTCCACCATGTGCACTGGAATCCTTATGGTCCTGGATTGGTCAGCCAATGCGCGAGTGATCGCCTGCCTGATCCACCAGGTCGCGTAGGTCGAAAATTTGTATCCTCTGGTCCAGTCGAATTTTTCCACCGCTCTAAACAAGCCAAGGTTTCCTTCTTGAATGAGATCCAGAAGCCCCAAGTTCCGGCCCATATATTTCTTCGCAATGGAAACTACGAGGCGGAGGTTTGCTTCGGCAAGTTTCTTTCGCGCGGCCACATCGCCTTTCCCAATTCTCTTGGCCAGTTCAACCTCTTCATCGCCTTTGAGCAAAGGAACTTTCCCAATTTCCCGCAAATACATTTGAATCGAGTCGTCATAAATGTCGCCCAAATCATAGCTTTCCGGCGTATCGGTAATGGATTTGCCCCTCGGCCGGTCGGGGGCATCCTTGCCTTGTTCCCACACTGACGCAATCTCCTGATCTATCACCTCGAGACCCAAAGCCTCCAGTTCGCTAAAAAGTTTTTCAACCGCGCCCAGATTGTCTTCCAAATTCGGCATGGCGTGAATGATTTCCGCTTCGGTGACGAATCCCCGCCCTTTGCTTTTCTCCACGACGCTCTTAATGGCGTGATCCCAATCAAAAGGTGCCGCGGCCACGGCCCGTTTCTTGCCCGCAACGACTTTTTTCACCCGTTTCAATCTTCGAGCGGAACTTTTTCGGGTTATTTTTTTATTGCGTTTAAACTTTTTCTGCGCCATATTAGTCACCTCGCGTGATATTTGGCTAATTCACGAGTCAGATTGTTAAACTCTCCGGACAAAACTTTCGCCTCCTCCATGCGACCGACGTGCTCGGCCTGCTTGATACGCATAGAAATTCGGTTCATATGCTCCTTTAGTATTTCGAGTTTGAAGTTTCCCAAAAATTGCTGTTTCATGTCCTGCAGACTCCAGTCGGGAAAAGCGTTCAATTCGTTGTCAACGGCGAACAACAACAGTTCGATTTCGGGAGCAAGTTTTGGGTTGTCGGTCAAAAAACTTTTCAATTCAAATTTTTCAGCATAGATACGTTCGCGCGCCGCGCGATAGATCTCCTGTAATCCCAATGTCGAAAAATGTTCAACTTGGACTTCTTTCCAGTCCTCGGCCAAATTTTCGCCAAATTTCAGGAGCAGTCCCAAAACGCGGCGCTCCAAAACTTCTCTTTTACTTTTTTTGTTTCCGGAAGGCGGAGTACCTTGCGGCTGTTTCGGCATTTCGGGAGACCGAAGCTTGCGGTTCAAAAGTTCCAGGAGGATCCTCTCGTCCACTCCGAGCGTCCCCGAAATTTGCTTCGTGTAATGAGAGCGGTCAATTGGATCAGGCAACAAAGACAAAAGCGGCAGTAAATCTGCCACAACTTGCTTTTTCTCCACGGCGGATTCTAAATCTATATTAGCAAAAATCGCGTCAAAATAAAAGTCCAGGAAGTTTTTGGCCGACCTTACCTGCTGCTCCCAAAGTCCGCGGTCCCGCCTGACAAGCTCATCCGGGTCTTTGGCCAGACTCTTCGGAATGGAGAGTATTCGCACATTAAAGCCCAGACTCAGCGCGAGCTCGACCGCGCGCCTCGTGGCGAGAAGCCCGGCTTCGTCAACATCAAAGGCGAACACAAGATTTGGGGTAAACCGCTTCAAGGCTTCGAGTTGGGCTGTGGTGAAAGCGGTGCCGGAAGACCCGACGACATTGCCAAAACCAGTAGCCTGCCCGCCCGTTGGCGCGGCCTCGTGGCAGGTGATCACATCCATATTCCCCTCGACCACGATGACCTGCCCGGCTTTACGGATTTCGCTTTTGGCCAAGTGCAGGCCATAGACCAAGTGACTCTTGGAATAAATCGCAGTCTCGGGGCTGTTGATATATTTTGAGACACCCTCTGCGTCTTGTAAAATCCGGGCGGTGAAACCTACAACTCGGCCATGAATATCAAACAGTGGGAACATCACCCTGCCACGAAACCGGTCAAAGTACTCGCCAGTCTCGTCCTTCCTGACCAGCAATCCCGCCTCGGCCGCTTCTTTTTTTTGAAAACCCTTGTTCACGATGAAATTCTCGAAAGTATGGAAATCATCCGGGGAATACCCAAGCTGCCATTTCTGAATGGTGTCCGGCCTCAAACCCCGTTTTGCCAGATAATCCCGCGCGCCTTTGGCACTTTGGCTCTCCTCCAGAACTTTGGCAAAATACCTGGCGGCTAGTTCGTTGATCGCATACAAAGTTTTTTTCTGATCGGTTTCCTTTTGATATTCGACTGTGGGCTTCTTGAGCATGACTCCGGCGCGCGCAGCAAGCATATGCAAAGCCTCGGGAAATTCGACGCCTTCGATCTGCTTGATGAATTCAAAAATATCGCCGCCCAAACCGCAGCCGAAACAGTGCCAAATTTGTTTGGATGGGGAAACCAGGAACGAAGGCGTCTTTTCCTGATGGAACGGACAAACCGAACGAAAATTGACCCCGGCTTTCTTGAGCTGAACATACTCGCCGATTAGATCGACGATGTTAATCTTTTCCTTAATTTCTTCGGAAGGGTACATGGCAGAAGGTCAAAACTCAAATGTCAAAAGTCAAAAGATAATGGCCGAGGGCGATCTCCGGAATCTAATAATAGTAGGGCATTACTATTTAAAACTAGGGAACTGAGATTTCCAACGTTTCTTACCTAATGTATAACCCAACGTTGTGCCTAGAATAAACGTTACAACTAGTAATACTATGTTAGCGGTCGAGCTTTTTTGCGGGGCCAATGTTTTATCATTGTTTTCCGTATCGTCTGCCGCAGCATAAACTATTATATTGGCTAAATTTGGCTCGGTGGCCGACTCCTCTTTGATACTCCTTACGATATTTGTATCGTAATACTTTATACCTTTAATAATACGCAAATCTTCTTTCACATACCCGCCTTCAAAGCAATCTCCTTTATTAGAAATCAGGATAGCCATCGCATCCGAATTGCGAATCATATATCCCTCAAAAATATGGGGTTGTTCATTGGCACATCCGCGGAAATCTACCTTAGCCACTTCTTTATTATCCTGAGTGAGAATAGCGCGAAATTCGCTCCAAAAGGTATAACCATCTTCAATATGTTCGGAGAGAAATTCAACCTGAACATTAATATTATTCTTTTTCAAACTCACACTTCCAAGATAAGAGAGGTTTTGGTAAGTATCCGCAATAAATTGACTGTACTTTTGCATACCTTCTTCAGTATATGAAAATTCTTGTAGAAACTGGTCACAGGATTTGACCTCGGAATCCTCGAGAGTAATCATATTAACCTTATGAACAATTGGCGGACATCCCCGCCCGTCGTTAGCGTGGACGGTATAGTATACAGAATTATCCTGAATTTTAAAGGCAACAGAGGAAATATATGTCGGGCCGCCCACTGTAGCCAAAACTCTTTCGCCTGATATTAAAAGTGAGAGTATGGCCAAAACAAATATTAACAATTTATAGTTAGTTTTATTCATGTAAAAAGATAGCTCATTTAATCTGGCGGAGGCGATGAGATTCGCCCCAGTAGTAGAACCTTAGGGTTCACTACGGGGTAAAAACTCACGAGTGCTGGCGGAGAGGACAGGATTCGAACCTGCGAGGGATTGCTCCCACACGCTTTCCAAGCGTGCGCCTTAAACCGCTCGGCCACCTCTCCTCTTTAATATCCTAAATTTATCTGAATTTATTATGAACCTAGTCTTTATAATACCAAATTATTAGTGTTTTCAGCAACAATTGAACTATTCATCCCAAATCTCCAGTCTTCATTTAGCTTTGCGTAAAATTCGTCCGGCCGGAGCTATTTTACACATTTTTATTTTAACCCAAATACCCGCTTAAGCAGGGGTTCGCCATCAATCTCGCTCACCGTTAGATACCGAAAATATTTACGCAAATTCCATTCCTTCAAAAGCTGGTCCAGCTCCCCCGTCACTGGATACGGCGCAATATAGACACTTTCTTGCAGGGCGTAAAATCCGAGGGCGCGAAGCTCATTTCGAAGATAATGCCGCCATTTGCTGATTGTCTCGGGTATATCGAAGACAATTACCCGCCAATGCCTGTCCCATTTTTTCATTTTTAAACGTTTGAGGTTGAGATATCGCACCGCTCGCAATTTACCCTTGGGCGTAAGATGAAAAAATGATTGATTATTTTTCTCCTTTTTTTGTACATAGCCCGAACGTTTAAGATTGTAGAGCTTCAAAAATATATTGCGATGATCCCAGGGAATTTCTTTTTTCATGTACATGGCCGTAAAATCGTAAAGGGACAAAGCCCCCGCTTCCCGCATAACATTTAAAACCCTCAAACTCTCTTCATTTAGTTTTCTGCCTCTTTTCATAGCATTTTTCGTAAAGATAACGTTTTAATTCCGATGTGTAGAATTCATCCGGCCGGAACATTTTTACACACTCTGATTTGATTTTAGATGCAAAGTGGATTTCTAGTCAAGGCCTTGAAAAAAATAAATTTGCCGAACCCTCGGGGGCTCGGCAAATGCGAACATACTGATGAGAAACTAGACTGACACTGCGGCGGCTTTGGGTTTCCTAAGCGACCGGACGAGTTTGTTGGGATTGGTCACGCCGAAACGATAAATCTTCGTCCTCTTTTTTCCATTCCCCTCGATGCTAGTGCTAAGCAGTTTTACACCGCAAACGCAAACGCTTCGAGGGTCAAATCCGTTGCGAGCACCGAGGCTCACGCTGAGGATAAAAATTTTCGGAGTGGCCCTCAATCCAAAATCACCATGCCCTAGCTCGCGACTAATTACCTCTCTCAAGCACTTCTCTTTACTCTTGATCCTCATTCATCCTCCTCTTCAACTTGTGTTGGTGGTTACATCCGCCCTATAACGATGACCCGATACTGTGAATTGACTCTAAATTAAAGCAAATTAAACGAGATGTCAAATGTTTTATCCACTAAAACAGGGCTTTTTGCGCGGCCGTCTGTTGCGCAAATTCTTTTCTTTCTTCTTCGCTGAATACTTTAATTATTCCGTAAACCCCGTCATAGCCGGGAGTTTTGTGGACTTTTTCTTCCCGAACGCGGCGCACTGCCTCGGCCACAATCTCACCACCGATTTTTGCCACTTCGGGAATTGGCAAATCGAGAATCACGGCAAATTCGCTGCCGGCTCGTTCGATGAGCTTCCAATAGACATTCTGCACGGTTTTAGTTTTGGGACCTAGATCAAAACAATCGGCCAAAACTTCTTCAAGCGGAACTAAGTGTCTTTGGGGTATTGCATTCTTCGGGACAAACCCTTCTTCCCTATCGGCCAAATCTTGAACGCGGGACAGCACGCCAACGGTCAACTTTTTGCCGCACACTGGGCACTCGCCGTGGTTTTTTCTCGTCTCTTGGGGTTCCATCGAAACTTTGCAATTCGTATGCCCATCCAAATGATATTTCCCTTCTTCCGGAAAATATTCGATCGTAAATTTGAACCGCTCTCGGTCTTTTTCTTTGATTATTCTGGTAAATTCATTGTAATCAAATTTTCCCTCCGGGATCTCCATCACATTCGCTTCACGGCCAATCCGCGGCAGGGAATGCGCGTCCGAGGAAGATAATATTGCTAACCGATCGTTCTTTGAAATTCGCCAGTTCATGGCCGCGTCAGAGGATAGCCCGGTTTCAATCGCGTAAAT
>JAUYKH010000037.1 GCA_030700065.1 bacterium
TCCGCCCTGCCCCTCGAGGACGAGATGGAGATGGAAATCCGCGGGCGGGATCTCGTGCAGGGATTGCCGCGTACTATCAAGGTTCGTACCAACGAAGTCGTGGAAGCCATTCAGGAGCCTTTGCGGGAGATTGTTCAGGCCGTGCGCACGGTATTACAAGTGACTCCACCCGAGCTTTCATCTGATATCATTGATAAGGGTATGGTTCTAACCGGTGGCGGGGCGAATTTGCGAAATGTTGACCGGCTTATTGCTCAAGCCACGGGAGTTCCGTGTTATGTCGCGGATCAGCCCGAACTTTGCGTCGCCAAGGGGACAGGTATTGCGCTCGAGAATCTGGAAAGTTATAAACGAAGCCTTTTACACAGCTGACGAGGCGTATTGTATAATTAAGTCATATGGCGGATTATTCAGGCGAGGATAATATAGTCGAAGGCGGCGCGATTGTTCTGCGGCGCAAAGTGAGAGCGGGAATTTGGGTCCCGGTTGTTTTAGTTTTCGCCTTCGCCGCAGGGTATACAGTTTGGAATTTCTCCCAAAAGCCCGGGGTGTATGATGAGGAGATAATTCAGAATCGAGAATTTAGAATTGAGAATCAAGGGAGCGAAAATTCCCCGAGCGAAGTCGAGGGGTGGAAGACTTATCGGAATGAAGACATCGGGATATCTTTTAAATACCCCACAGAATTTGGTAATCCAGCAATTGAATCGACAAGCAAAGGAGAAAGCGGACCAATACTTGAAGGGAAGTCTATTCAAGTCCACTTCCCTAATTCCTTTTATTTTGTGGCTGCAACCGAAGATTATCAAGAATGGATGGGACTTAATTTTACTGGCAAAGAGCCAATAGAAGAAACATGTAACAATCCGCTCCAATACAGCGATGACGGCAATGTTTGCAAAATTGAAGAGATCAATAATAATAAGTTTATCATAGAAAATCAATATTATGCGGCTGAATGTTCCCCGTTTGGATTGAGAACGAGTGCATCTGTGAACAACTTATCAGACAGTGTCTATAAAGGACTATTGTTTTCAATTGAGCTTAAGGATATTAGTAGAAAATTAAATGACTTATATAGCTGTTTTGATGACGAGCAGTTCAAACAATTTAACGCGACTGCAAAAAGGGAATCGCAAAATGTGATTAATAAAACAAATCTCAGCTCCAAAGATCTAGGATTGTTAAAAGATTTTTATAAGATACTGGGGTCATTAGAATTTGCGAGATAAAATCCTCTCCACCTTCAAATTCATTGAGTAAAGATTTACCCTCTCCGATCTCGGAGAGGGAAGGGTGAGGTAACGAATTTGACAAACAGCAAGGTTAAGGTTCACCCAACAAGATTATTGCGAAAGAATCAGACCCCTTGGGAGCAGAAGTTGTGGAAAGTATTGCGCAACCGTGGCTTGGAAGGACTGAAATTTCGGCGGCAATTCATAATTGGAGATTATATCGTAGACTTCTGCTGTCTTGAGAAAAAGCTGGTTATTGAACTTGACGGCGGCCAGCATAACCAAACCCCAAACATCGAATCAGACAGAAAAAGACAGAGGCAGATTAAAAGCCTGGGATATAGAGTTTTGCGGTTTTGGAATACTGAAGTTGATAGCAATTTGGAAGGAGTTATCCAAACTATTTTACAAAGCTCGTAACCTCACCCTAACCCTCTCCCAAATGGGAGAGGGCAAGAAGAATATGCTCTTAGGAATAGACGCCTCGCAGGCAAATAGAGATATTCGAAGCGGTACGGAATGGTACGCTTTTTATTTAATTCAAGAGTTTAAGAGGCTCCTGCGTGGTCGAAACGATGTTCGCATCAGGCTTTATGCTCGCAATCACTTACGGCCGGATTTGGTGGCTGATCTGCCCGAGAATTTCGAAATCAGAATTCTCCGATGGCCATTCAAGTATTTCTGGGTGCAAAAAAGATTATCCTTAGAGATGCTCCTGCATCCGCCGGATATTTTATTCTGCCCTGCTCACACCATCCCCCTGATTCATCCCAAAAAAACATTTACGACTTTGCATGATATCGGGTTTGAGGATTATCCGGAGCTTTACGACAAGCTTTCGCTGTGGTACCACAAATTCTCCGCGCGGCTCGGCGTAAAAAAAGCTTATCACATTTTCACCGTCTCCCAATTTTCCAAAAGCAGAATTATGGAGGTTTATGACTGCCCGAGCGAAAAGATTACGGTAACTTATTTGGGTTATGACGCTGAAAAATTTAAGACCCGGGAGCGGCCAGAGGTCGAGCCGCGTCTTGCAAAATATGGACTTTCGTACAAGAACTATTTATTCTTTGTTGGCCGCATGGAGCCAAAGAAAAACATTTTGAATATTGTGAAAGCGTACGAGCGGCTTTTGTCATTGCGAGCAGAGCGAAGCAATCCCAAAGCCGACGAGATTGCTTCGTCTTCTCTCGACAAGCTCGAGGATCCTCGCAATGACCTGCCGGATTTGGTGCTGGCCGGGCGCAGGGTTAATGTTCGAGATGTGGAAGCGTATTTGGCCGGCAAACCAGAATTGAGCGCAAAGATAAAATTTATAGGACATTTCGAAGAAGGTGACTTGGCCTTCTTGTATGCAGGAGCAATAATATTGGTATTTCCGACCCTGTACGAGGGATTTGGCTTGCCGATAATTGAAGCGCAAGCCTGCGGTACGCCGGTGGTAACTTCAAACACCAGCAGCTGCGCTGAAGTCGCGGGGCAGGGAGCAATAATAGTTGACCCCGAGATCCCCGAGGAGATTTCTGAAGCAATTAGACAGTTGTTATCCGACCCAAAACTGCGAGAAGAAAAAATTTCCGCTGGGTTTGAAAATATCAAGCGCTTCAGCTGGCAGCAATGCGCCAGAATAACGCTTGACCTTATTGCTAAGGACATAATGGTATGAGGGAGTTTTGTAAGGTAGACTAGTCTACCTTACAACGTGTGATTTTTTAAAAGGGCGGTGCACTGTAAAAAAGCAGATCCCTCATCGAGATGACGAGGGATCGAAGGCGGTTTGGATATTTTCCGGGCGCGGGTCATTGACGATGGCCAAAATGTAGGCAAAAGCCGGTTTTCCGGACGTTGCCTGTATCAATTTAGCCATTTCTTCATCACTGCCGACGTTGTCCTTGTTGCCAACCTTGAAATCCGCGTATAGCGGCAAGTAGGCCTTGAGTTCAATCAATATTGCCCTCACACTGCGCGGCCAGTGTCGCGCATATCCGGTTCGTTCCTTTGCATGGCTGTTGAACAAAATCCGGGCAGCTTTTGTTTTCTGCTCAAGTTCCCAATCAGGCCGTGCTTTTTTGTCGGAGGGCAGGTTATATATCAGATCAAAGAAATCAAGGTTGCATTTTTTTTCTTGGATTTTGCTGACTTTAGCCCAGGAACAGAAATTTTCGCCCGCCAAAAGGTCAGCCGCCAGAATGACAAAAAGCAAAATTATCAGCAGACGCAGGGACAATTTCATCAAAACATTCCTCCTTTTTGAAAATTGCTTGCAATGTCAAAATAGCATAATCGGCGCGAAGTTGCTATAATTAAGCAAAGCCATGCGATTTTCCAAGACAATCGGCCACCAGAAACAAAAGGACATTTTTCAGCATTTGGCCCTGGGCCAAAATTTGGCGCACGCGTATGCTCTGGCTGGCCCCGAGAATATCGGAAAAACAACGTTTGCCGTGGATTTGGCGGAAGCTTTGGGCGTGAATCCGATTCTGGATTTGTTTGTTTTCGATTCGGAGTCGGGGTTGTTAATTGAAGACGCGAGAACCCTGCAGTTACGATTGACTCGGACAGCGGCGGCAAGCCGATACAAGGCTGCCGTTGTTACTTACGCGGAAAAGATGACGGGCGAAGCGGCCTCGGCGCTTCTCAAGATTTTAGAGGAACCGCCGCGGGATTCAATTATATTTTTGACGACTACGAATTTTTACAGCCTTTTGCCGACTGTTTCATCCCGCGTGCAGCGAATAAATTTTGGCCTGTCGAGCAAGAAGGAGATAGAAGAAGGACTCGAAGAGTTTGGTCTTGAACCGCAGAGATCCTCGGAAATAGTCGATAATGCCTGCGGCCGGATCGGGCTCGCCAGAAGAATTGCTTCATCTGAAGAATCATATAATTTTGCAAAAACCGCCGTGGCCTACTATCAAACTCTGAAAAATGGAACGCTGGTGGACCGGCTCCAGACAGCCGATAAGCTCGCTGCTATGGAGAGTTTGGACATTGAAAAATTTCTGGGGTTTGCGATGCGAAAATGGGTTACCGATGAGGAAAATCTCCTACTGGGCAAAAAGCTTCAGCAGACATACTTTGACCTGCACTTCAATCTCAATGCGAAGCTCTTAACGACCAATTTGTTTATATGAAAAAAGCGGTTTTGATAGTATTGCCTATAATTTTTACGGCCCAGGCCTGCAATTTATTCAGTCTGTCCGGAGAGGGGAGTGGAAGCCGGGGCGTATTCGTAAGCACTGACGGAGCGGATTCCTGGGAAGAGCGAGATATAGTCAGCGACAAAGACAGTCTCAAAAACGCCGAGATTTCCGGAATTTTTATTGAACAGAACAATCCCAAAAATTTGCTGGCCGCCACTCTCAACAAAGGGCTTTACGCGTCTGATTCAAAAGCCGAGGCTTGGGTTCCGCTTCTGCCGGGTTTTGCCGCGTATGACGCTTTCATCAATCCTTTCGATAGCCAGGAGATTTTCGCCGGCGGATCCAAAAACAAACTCGCCGTTGTTTTCAAAAGCGGCGACCGCGGCGGGACATGGGCGCAGATCTACAATCAGCCTTCCGGCGAGGCGGCCGTAACCGCGTTGGCCTTCGATCGGAATGCCCCGAATATTTTGTTCGCCGGCCTGTCCACGGGCGCCGTGATCAAGAGCATGAACAATGGAGAAACCTGGAATATCGCGGCCGTTTTGACGGATCGGGTGGTTCGGATAATTGTTGTTCCTGATTCGGCTCGAACTATCTATGTCCTGACGCGCACCAAGGGCATACAACGAAGTGTGGACGGGGGAGCGACGTGGGACAGCGTTCCGGCTGGTTTCGGCGCGAGCCAATTCAATGATCTTATAATTCCGTCGGGGCAGCCCCAGACGCTTTATCTTGCCACTGCGACGGGCCTGCAGAGAAGCCGCGACGGCGGAAGTAACTGGACCGAGATTGATCTGCCGACTACGCCGAGAATAAATAATATCACTGCCATAGCGGTCAATCCCCAAAATGTGAATCAGATTTTTGCGGCCATCAGATTTAATGTTTACCGGAGCGACGATGGCGGCGTGACCTGGCGGACCCATGCTTTGCCGACCGGGCGCCGAATATACGATCTGGCCATTGATCCTTCAGAGCCCAATCGAGTTTATGCCGGAGTTAGATAGAGAAGAATTCGAAAAAATCATCGCACATTTGCGGACCGAGCTCTCGAAGCTACGGACCGGCCGGGCCAATCCCGCTTTGATTGAGGCCATAAAATTTGACTATTACGGTACACCGGTAGCTATTAGTCAGGCCGGCTCAATCTCGATTCCCGAACCTAGGCAACTGATGGTTGTGCCTTGGGACAAAAACGCGTTGGCGCCTATGGAAAAAGCGATTCGCGAAGCGAATTTTGGATTTAATCCTGTCAATGAAGGAGATAAGATCCGCATCACATTGCCGGAGCTCACGCAGGAGCGCCGGCAGGATCTGGCGAAGATTGCCGGCAAAATCGCGGAAGAAGCGCGGGTGCGCGTGAGGAATATCCGCGAGGAGGTTGTAAAGGATATAAAAAAGCGGGAAGAGGCGGGGGAGATCTCTGAAGACGACCGCTTCCGCGGGCAGGAGAAGCTTCAGGCCGCGGTGGATGAGTACAATGGCAAGATCAAGGAGATTTCGGAAAATAAGGAAAAGGAAATAATGACGATCTAGCAATGGCTCAAGCGGTGAGCCGTTGAAGCGCATGCCCTTTTGGAAGGGCATTTTTGTTAAGATGAGTTTGATGTGGTAAACTGTGAGATATGATATTGCTTACGATTATTGTTTTCATCTTCATCCTCGGCCTGCTTATCTTTGTCCACGAGCTGGGGCACTTTGTGATGGCGAAAAGGGCGGGGATGAAAGTTGACGAATTTGGCTTTGGTTTTCCGCCCCGCATGTTTGGCATCAGGCGCGGGGAAACAATCTATTCCATTAACTGGATCCCTTTGGGCGGGTTTGTAAAGATTGTCGGCGAGGACGATACGACCTCGGGCGATCCGCGGGCATTTGCCAACAAGGGTTTTTGGGCAAGATTTTCTGTCTTGATCGCCGGGGTGGGCATGAATGTTGTGCTGGCTTGGTTTTTGCTGTTTCTGGGGCTATCAATCATTGGCACGCCGGTTGAGGTCCGGGAAGGCCAGGATTTGGGCGGTGCCAGGATCATAGGTTCGGCCCAGCTTTCGATAATCGGGGTCCAGCCGAATTCGCCGGCCGAAACAGCGGGTTTCAGGCCGGGCGATGTTATTTTGGGCATCGACGGAAACCGCTACACGAATATTGACGAGATGATCGCCTACACCAAATCCCGCGCGGGTCAGTCGGTTGTCTACGAGCTTAAGCGCGGACAAGAAATATTGAGCCGCGGCGTCATTCCTCGGGAAAATCCGCCGCCGGACAGCGGACCGGTTGGTTTTATTCCCGCCATGGTAGGCAAGGTCGTCTATCCGCCAATCAGTGCGCTCCCTTTGTCATTTGTGTCTTTATGGGCGAAAGTTACCGGAATACTCGCGGCGTTTGGCTTGCTGTTCAAAGGCCTG
Source organism: bacterium (assembly GCA_030700065.1). Taxonomy (GTDB): domain Bacteria; phylum Patescibacteriota; class Doudnabacteria; order UBA920; family 2-01-FULL-46-14; genus JAUYKH01. The sequence goes on from JAUYKH010000037.1 coordinate 6,781, forward strand.
TTCAGCGAAGGACGGCTCATTGAAGGACTGTCCGGGCCGGTCGGAATCGCGGTTTTGACTCGGGACTTCACGAGACTTGGATTGCCTTACCTTAACCAGTTTATTGCCGCGCTTTCGATCAATCTCGCGATAATCAACGCGGTTCCTTTCCCGGCGCTTGACGGCGGGCGAATACTTTTTTTGATAATTGAGAAAATCCGCGGCCTGAAGAGCATAAAGTGGGAACGAATTGCGAACGCCGTCGGCTTCATGCTGCTTATCACATTAATGGTCGCGATTACTTACCGCGACATCGGCCGTTTTTCCGAACAGTTCAAGAGGCTGTTTGAAAGAATCCTGTAAATCAACAGCCCGGTAAGATAGACTAGTCTACCAAACTCGTTATGTTTCAATCCAAATTATTTACAAAAACACAGAAAGAGCCGCCGAAAGACGAGGCGGCCATAAACGCGCAATATTTGACGCGCGGTGGATTTATCTACAAAAATTCAGCGGGAGTGTATTCGTTTTTGCCGCTTGGCTTCAGGGTGATCCAAAAAATCGCGGCCATAATCCGCGAAGAGATGAACGCGATCGGCGGGCAGGAAATATTGATGCCCGCGCTGGTGGAAAAAAAATATCTTGACGCCACCGGGCGGTGGGATGTGGACGTGGGGTTTGAAGTGAGCGGAAAAAAGGACAAAAGCGCTGATTTTGTCCTCGGATGGACGCACGAGGAAGTACTGACGGCAATTGCCGGGAAATATATCAGTTCGTACAAAGACCTTCCATTCGCGGCTTACCAAATCCAGACAAAGTTCCGAAACGAGCCGCGCGCCAAATCCGGTCTCCTGCGCGGCCGCGAGTTTATGATGAAAGATCTTTACAGTTTTCACGCGGACGAATCGGGTTTGAACCGTTATTATGAGCAGGTCCGGGCCGCCTACCTGAAAATTTTTGAGCGCGTGGGCCTTGAGACTGTTTATACGGTGGCGGCGGGGGGAGATTTTACGGCAGAAAACACTCACGAGTTTCAAGTATTGTCACCGGTCGGCGAAGACACTATTTTTGTCTGTGCCAAACGCGATTACGCCGAGAATAAAGAGATTTCAAAACTCAAATCAGGCGATAACTGCCCCTCTTGCGGCGGCAAGATCGAGGAGCAAAAATCAATTGAGGTGGCGAATATTTTTCCGCTGGGGACCAAGTACTCCCAGGCTTTCAATCTGCAATATTCTAAGAAGAGCGGAGAGAAAGCAGATGTTGCGATGGGCTCTTACGGGATAGGGCTTGGGCGGGTCATGGGAACGATTGTTGAGGTTTTCCATGACGAAGCCGGTATTATTTGGCCGGAGAGCGTGGCGCCTTTTCAGGTTCATCTTCTGGAACTTGGGGCCTCGGGTCAGAAAATTTATGATGCTTTACTGAAGGCCGGAATTGAGGTACTCTATGATGACAGAGACGAGAGCGCAGGCGCGAAATTCGCGGACGCGGATTTGATGGGGATCCCTTATAGGGCAGTTATTTCGGCAAAGACTGGAGACAAGATTGAATTGAAACGCCGAGGAGAAGAAAAAACTGAATTAGTAAGCTTGAAAGAGCTTGTCTTGGAATCAAGCTCCAAATCCAAAGCGCCAAATTCCAAATAAATTCCAAAAACCAAAAATCCAAACAAAAACTCCTTTGGAATTTGTAATTTGAGTTTTGGATTTTTTAGTTTATGTCATTATCCGACAAAATTTTCGGCAAGTTTTCAAAAGACATTGGCATTGATCTGGGCACGGCCAATACTCTTGTGTATGTGCGCGGCAAGGGAATTGTCATCAACGAGCCCTCGGTTGTGGCGGTCAATACCAAAACGAAGCAAATTTTGGCGATCGGCAACGAAGCGAAGAAAATGGTGGGCCGCACGCCGGGACATATCGTCGCAACCAGACCTTTGACTGACGGGGTAATTTCCGATTTCGAAGTGACCGAGCAGATGCTCCGGTATTTCATTGACAAAGTACACCAGCAGGTTTTTAATTTTTTGTCGCGTCCCCAGGTGGTAATCGGCATTCCTTCAGGCGTGACAGAAGTGGAAAAACGAGCCGTGCAGGACGCGACGCTGAACGCGGGCGCGCGGTTGGCGTTTCTTATCGAGGAGCCCATGGCGGCGGCTATCGGCGCCAGACTTCCGGTGCAGGATCCGTCCGGCTCAATGATTGTCGACATCGGCGGCGGCACTTCAGAAATCGCTGTTATTTCCCTCGGAGGAATCGTCGTATCGAAGAGCATCCGGGTGGCGGGAGATGAGATGAATGAAAATATCATTCAATTCGCTCGAGACGAATTCAACCTCATGCTCGGGGAGCGCACCGCGGAGGAGGTAAAAATTAAAATTGGTTCCGCTTATCCGCTCAAAGAGCGAATGGAAACAAAGATGCGCGGCCGAGATCTCGTTACCGGTTTGCCGAAGGAGGTGGCGGTCAATGACGAACAGATCAGGATCGCCCTGTCGCGATCAGTGCGAACCATAGTAAATTCCGTCAGACAGGCCATAGAAGAAACTCCCCCGGAGCTGGTCGCGGACATCATGCAGCGCGGGATTGTGCTCGCCGGCGGGGGAGCCCTTTTGCGCGGGATCGACCAATTGATAGCCAAAGAGACGCAGATGCCCGTGTCGATCACGGACGATCCTCTTACCACGGTCGTGCGCGGCGCCGGGATTGTTCTGGAGGATCTCGAGTCGTTGCGCGAAGTTTTGGTGCTTACCGAGTTTGAACAAACGCCAAGATGAGGCAGGGTCTCGTCCATATTATTATCGTATTTTTGATTCTCGTCGGCCTGATTTTTTTAAACGCGGTTGGCGCGCTCCCGCCGTTTTTGGATATCAGCAGAAGGAGTATGGGATTTTTGAGCCGGCCAATAGGAGTACCTTTGCAAGTTTTGAAAAATTTCGCGGTCGGTATCATCTCGGTGCGCGACATCATGAGACAAAACCAAATTTTAGGCAGACAGGTGGAGGAACTGACCGTTCAAATCGCGGAACTGGAAAAATCGGATTTGGAGAACCGAGTGCTCCGCGAGGCTTTGAATTTCAAAGCGGAAACGCCGTTTGTCCTGATCCCCGCGGAAGTGATCACGCTTGATGCGCTGAATATCGACCAAAAAGTGACCATAAACCGGGGACGCAACCAAGGCGTTGAAGCAGGGGACGCCGTGGTGGTGTCGGGAAGTGTTCTCGTAGGCGCCGTGTCCGAGGTATTTGATTCCACAAGCCAGTTCGAGCTCATCACTTCTTCGGCAGTTGCCGTAAACGCGGAGGTTGCCAAAAGCGGGGCGAGCGGAATCGTGCGGGGCGAACACGGTTTGGGCCTGCTTTTTGATCTCATTTCCCAAACAGAAACCATAGAACCCATGGACAGAATTATTACATCCGGCCTTGGCGGCAGGTTTCCCGCGAATTTGCTCATCGGCTTCGTCAGCGAAATCCGCTCCAGCTCGAGTGAGCTCTTTCAGAAAGCAAGCGTGATCCCGGCAACCAATTTGCGAAATTTGCGGGTGGTGTTTGTGGTAAAGAAATCGCAATGAATAAAAAAAATATCATCTTCTTTCTAGTGCTGATTTTTCTGTTTCTTCTTCAGATTGCCGCTCTCAAGGTCTTTTCCAATGTTTGGTACATCGTCCCCCAGCTGCTTTTAGTGTTCGTCATTGTCTTATCCATAACCGATTCGCTCCCCGAGGCGGTCTGGTTTGCCTTCATTGCCGGTTTTTTCGCTGAAATTTTTTCGGGTTTATTCTTCGGGACTTATATTTTCGGGTTCGTCGCAATAGGGGTGGGGGTTTATATCATCACGCGGCACCTCGCGTCTCAAGAAATAACGATATTGACGGCCGCCGTCCTGGTAGTTTCCGGGACTCTGCTGCTGCCTTTCCTGGCGTATTGTTTCAACTGGCTCGCATCGTCGTTGTATTCGACCTTGCCGTTTCCAATCCGCAATTTTTATTCTTCGGCAATTATTTGGACCGTCGTGAGCAACGCGATTTTTGCCTATCCAATTACCAAGATTCTAAACTTTTTCTCAAGAATTCAAACCATAGAGTGAGAAATCCTTTCAAAATAAAAAATGGAATTGAAGGGGAGGGTTTCGAGATCGATACACCCTACGACAGCTTGGCCTTTGAAGAAAGTTTATTCGGCGCCGATTCCTCTTCGCAGGAGCGCTTGGAGCGCGGGGAGGGGATTGCAAAACTTCGCCTGTCTTTTTTGTGGTGGCTCGCGATTCTGGCTTTTATATCCATAGGGGCTAGGCTTTATTATTTGGGGATTACGGAACATAGTTATTACCGGGAAATTTCCGAAGGCAATCGCCTACGGGTTGAGTACCTGCCGGCGCCCCGAGGCGCTGTTTATGACCGTTACGGTGAAGTTCTGGCCGGAAATCGGCCGAGTTTTGAACTGGTAGCCACCCCCCTGGATTTGCCGAAGGATCAATTGGAGCAGGAAAATGTGATTGCTCGTGTTGCCGCGATTATCGGCGCGCCAGCGGATGAAGTGAAAAAGATTTTGACCCAGGACCAAAGCGTTTCCTTTCAATCCGTTCTCATCAAACAGAATATATCCAGGGAGCAAGCCCTCATTTTCAATGAACAAGCCCGTGAACTCCCGGGTTTTAGGGTGGTAAACACTCCTATTCGGGATTATAAATCGCCGCTTGCTTTATCTCATGTCCTGGGTTTCGTCGGCAAAATCAGCGCGGAGGAGTATGAACAATATTCGCCGCAAGGCTATTTGTTTAATGATTCGCTGGGCAAGACCGGCCTCGAACAAGTTTATGAAGATTATCTCCGGGGCGTTTTCGGCCAGCGTCAAGTCGAAGTGGACGCCCGGGGAATAATCAAAAAAGTCTTCGGCGAAAAATCGAGCCTGCCCGGCTTGAACCTGCATCTCAACATTGATTACGGCCTTCAGCAAACAATTTATGACAGCTTACAGGGGCGTCTACGGGCCCTAGGGCGAAAACGAGCCGCGGCAATCGCCATGGATCCCAGAAACGGCCAAATTCTGGCCTATGTCAGCCTGCCCGCCTACGACAACAACCTATTTGCCGAAGGAATATCCCCAACTGATTATGGCAGACTTGTGTCTGATCTTAACCAGCCGCTTTTCAATCGCGCTATAAGCGGCACATACCCGCCAGGATCAACGGTAAAGCCGATGGTTGCGGCCGCCGCGCTTTCGGAAGGCATTATCACAGACAAAACCGTCATTCAAGACGACGGGTATATTGTCATAAAAAATATTTATGGCGGACCGGATTCGTTTTTCTATGGCTATGGACGCAGGGCCTTGGGACTGATGGATGTGAGGCGAGCCATCGCTTTATCCTCGGATATCTTCTTCTATATAATGGGCGGAGGGTATGAGCCGGAAAAAATTGAGGGATTGGGCATTGAGAGACTGGCGGAATATTACCGGAAATTCAAAATTCACGAAAAATTGGGGATCGACCTCCCCGGCGAAAAAGAAGGTTTGGTCCCGACACCGGCGTGGAAAAAAGAAAGATTTGGCGATGATCCGAATTTGTCGCGCTGGTATTTAGGCGACACTTATCACGCGGCAATCGGGCAGGGGGATTTGCTGGCCAGTCCGCTCCATGTCCTGTCCTGGACAGCCACCATTGGCAATGGCGGCACGACATATGAGCCCCAGATTGTGAATCGAATTGAGGACAACAATGGAGGAATTGTCGCGCGATTAGAACCCAAAGCACTATCTACTCTCGATATTGACCCAAAATACATTCAAATCGCCCGAGAGGGCATGCGGCAGGCGGTAACCGAGGGAACGGCGAGATCGCTGAATTCGCTTTCCATTACTTCCGGCGCCAAGACAGGGACGGCCCAGTTTGACGCGAAAAACCCATTGCGTTCACACGCGTGGTTTGCGGCCTTCGCCCCGTATGAAAATCCGGAAATCGCGGTCGTCGTGTTAATCGAGGACGGGGGGGAGGGGGGAATCAACTCCGTGCCAGTGGTAAAAGATGCCCTCGACTGGTGGAGCAAAAACCGGTAGTCAAAATCGAATCCGTGTTATAATTAAATTAAGTGATGTTTTTATGCAGCAATTTTCAATCCCAAGTCCGGAAATACTCATCCCATTATTTATTTGGTCGCTCGCGTGGAAGGGCTTTGCCCTGTGGCGCGCGGCCAGAAAAGAACAAAAGGGCTGGTTTGTAGCGATTTTGCTGATCAATACGTTCGGGATTTTGGAGATAATTTATCTGTTGACGATAGGTAAAAAATCAACACAAGACCAACAGGTTGCCAACAGGATATGAACATCGGCAGATTTTTGGGCTTAAAATAAAGCAAAATATTTTTAATTGACATTTAATACCCCTGTTATAGAATGACCATGTGGGGAGTATCTCTTTGAAAACGTAGTTGGGAAGTGATTGCGAGAAATCGCGGTTCGCCAGTCTGCCTGATCATCAGTCTGGAGCAATTTTTCCGGAAAAAGGCGTTTCTTGCCCGTTTTCAATCTCGATATTCTCCACGTTGAAGAAAGGATTTAGTGCTTGCACTCGATCCTTTTTTCATTTGTAAAGTTGTTGTGGTTCATTTATTCTACTTACCATGGTACAAATCGTTGACGGCAATAAAATTGCAGATAAAATATTGGCAGATCTGGCGGGGAGAATCGCCAAGTTTCATCAAGCCGGGTTCTCGCCAAAACTGACAGCGATCCAGGTGGGCAGCGACCCCGCCTCTTCTTCATACATCAAAATCAAGCAAAAAAAGGCCGCGGCCATTGGCCTTCGGGTTGAGGCGGTCAATTACCCCGCCAATATTTCCCAACCCGAATTGCAAAACGCTATTTCGAATTTAAGCGAGGACAAAGAGGTTCGCGGAATTTTGGTTCAGCTTCCCCTGCCAAACCACCTCGACGGGCAAAAGGTGCTCGACACGATTCCGCCCGAACTGGACATTGACTGCCTCACGTCAGTCAATAAGCAAAAAATTATTAACAGCGAGGAATTTTTATTTAGCCCGCCGGCGGCCACGGCAGTCCTGGCGATTTTGGATTATTATCATATTGATCTGCCCAAAGAGAACATCCTCATCGTGGGATCGGGTGATTTGATCGGCAAACCCCTCGCGGCCATACTTCTCAAGCAAAATATAAATTTCGAGATCGCGAACCGCGGGACCAAGAATTTTGAAGAGCTTGTAGGGAAAGCGACCCTGATCATCACAGGCGCGGGAAGCCCCGGGCTTATTACGGGAGAAATGATCAGGAAAAACGCCATTCTCATTGACGCCGGAACGACAGGATCGGAAACCGGAGCGATAGTCGGGGATGTGGACGCGGAAACCGTAAAGGAGAAGGCGCGGCTCCTAGCGCCAGTGCCGGGGGGCGTGGGTCCGGTGACAATCGCCATGCTGTTTCGCAATGTGGTCGCGTCAGCTAGTCGGATATTTGACACAGGTAAACCGCGGTAGTAGTATTGTGGATATGCCAAAACGACACCTATTGACTCAGGAAGGATTGGATAAGCTCAAGAAGGAACTGGAGGGGCTTGTGAACCAAAAACGCAAGGAAGTAATTGAACGGATTCAGGAAGCAGTGGCGCACGGCGATTTGTCGGAAAACGCGGATTACGCGCAGGCCAAGGAAGAGCAGGCGTTCATTGAGGGCCGCATTCAAGAGCTTGAAGAAACTATAAAGAACGCCGAGCTCATCAAGACCAGTGGCAATCGGAATATCGTCTCGATTGGTTCGACTGTCCGCTGTAAGGCCAATGGCGAAGAGCGGGTATATACCATTGTTGGCGCAAACGAAGCCAATCCCGCGGAAGGCAGAATTTCCAACGAATCCCTGGTCGGGCAAAAACTTCTGGGCTCAAAAATTGGCGATGCGATAGAGATAGAGACTCCGGCAGGCAAGGTGCAATACCAGGTCGTGGAGATCTTATAAAATAAATGATAAACGCCTCAACCGATGGTTGAGGCGTTTTGGTTTTAGGCGTAAATTGTGGTACAATTAATGGCAAATGACAGAAAAAGAAAAAGAACTATTTCAAGGGAGAATCAAGAAACTCCAAGAACTGCGTAAGGCGGGGATTGACCCATACCCTTCAAAGAGCAACCGTACCCATACGAACAAAGAGGCTGTTGATAGTTTTGAGAAGCTGTCAAAAAATACAATAAGTCTCGTCGGCCGGATACGAAGCATGAGAGACATGGGTAAAATCTCGTTCGCGAATCTAGAAGACGAAACCGGCAAAATTCAGGTCTTGTTTAAAGAAGGCAATCTGGGCAATTACAAGAATGTCATCAACCAATTGGATATAGGTGATTTTGTTGAGGTAGGCGGTGCGCTTTTCAAGACTAAAACCGGAGAAAAAACCGTCGAGGCGAAAGACCTCAAGCTCCTTTCCAAAAGTCTGAGCGCTTTGCCGGAGAAGTGGCATGGACTGGCTGACACAGAAACCAAACTTCGCAAGCGCTACTTGGACATGATTGCCAACCCCGAAGTGCGGGAGATGTTTAGAAAAAAATCGGTTTTTTGGCAAACAATCCGCGAGTTCCTCAAGGAGAAGGGTTTTCTCGAAGTTGAAACGCCGGTTCTTGAGAATGTCCCGGGCGGAGCCGAAGCCGAACCGTTTGTGACCCACCATAAAGCGCTCGATCGGGATTTTTTTCTGCGCATCTCCCTGGAACTGCCGCTGAAGAAGTTGCTGGTTGGCGGCTTTGAGCGGGTTTTTGAGATCGGCAGGATTTTTCGCAATGAAGGAATTTCTACCGAGCATTTACAGGATTACACGCAGTGTGAATTTTATTGGGCCTACGCGGATTATGAAGATCTGATGAGTTTGCTTAAGGAATTCTATCGAAAGATTGTAAAAGATTTGTTCGGTACCACGAAAGTCAAAAATCAGGGGGTGGAGGTGGATTGGGGAAAAGAATGGAAACGTTATGATTATTATGAGTTGTTTCAGAAAGAAACGGGTTTGGATCTCAACAAGGCGGACGACAAAGATCTCAAAGCCCTCGCGGATAAATTGAAAATCAAGTATGAAAAGTTCGCGCAGAAGGGCCGTCTTGTCGACCTGATATATAAAAAGACTGTCCGGCCGAAACTCGTCGAGCCGGGATTTCTGCTCGACCCGCCTGTGGAAGTTGAGCCCTTGGCCAAGCGGCACCCAAAGGGTCCGAACCGTGTCCAGCGCCTGCAGGTGATGGCTTGGGGAACGGAACTTGGCAAGGGATTTACAGAGCTAAATGATCCTCTGGATCAGCGAATCCGATTTGAAGAGCAGATGAAACTGCGCGAGGCAGGGGACAAAGAAGCGCAGATGATCGACGAGGATTTTATCGAGGCTTTGGAGTACGGCATGCCGCCGGCCGCGGGATTTGGGTTGTCCGAACGGTTGTTCGCAGTGCTTATGGACAAGTCAATCCGGGAGACGGTAATTTTTCCGCCGATGAAACAGGAAAAATGAAGCTGCTCTTGGGTACGACCAATCCTGGGAAAATATCGGATTTCAGAGAATATCTGATTCACGCAAATCTTGAGCTTCTGACCCTCAAAGACATTGGTTTTTGGGACGAGCCGTTGGAGATTGGCAAAACTTATGAAGAAAACGCAATTCAAAAGGCAAAATTTTATGCGGACAAGACAGAATACCCGACGCTTTCGGATGACGGTGGCTTCGAGGTAGACGCGCTTGATGGCCGGCCCGGGGTCGAATCCAGGCGCTGGGTTGGCCCGAATGGGACCGATCAGGACAGGCTTGACAAGTTATTCAAGATGATGGAAGGAGAGCCGCCGGAACGACGCGCGGCAAGATTGAGGACGGTAACAGCTGTTTATTTTCCCCAAGAAAGAGAATTAATAATGGTTGAAGAAAAAATTGAAGGAAATATGCCGCAAAAGCCGAGCCCTGTTATGATTCCCGGTTTTCCTTATCGTTCAGCCCTATTTATCTCTTCGTACAACAAATGTTATTCCGAGTTTAGCGCTGAAGAACATGAAGCCGTCAATCACCGCGCCCAGGCCTGCAGAGAACTGCTTTTGAAACTAGAGCCATACTTGAATTAGGGATATGCTTGATATTAAATTTATCCGTGAAAATCAGGAGGCGGTCCGCAAAGCCGTCAAAGACAAAGGCATTGATTTGGATTTAGACAAATTGCTCGCGGTTGACGAGCGGCGCCGGAAATTGACCGTGGAAATCGACGAACTGCGCAGGCAGCGCCGGGCGATTGCGCAAAGCCGCGATATCGAAAAAGGCAAAGCAGCAAAACAGAAATTGGGCGCGTTGGAAAGCGAGCTCGAGCAGACAGAAAAAGATTTTGGCGTGTTGATGCTCGTCGTGCCAAACATTCCTTCTCCCGAAACTCCTGTCGGGGTTGCTGCTGCAAATAAAGAAATATACAAATGGGGAGAGATCACAAAGTTTGATTTTGAACCCAAATCGCACGCTGAATTGGGGAAGGCCCTGGACGTAATTGATTTCGAGCGGGGGGCCAAGGTTTCCGGATTTCGCGGATACTTTTTGAAAAACGAGGGGGTACTTCTGCAGTTGGGAGTCCTGTTCTACGCGCTCACAAAAGTGATTTCGCGAGGATTTACGCCGGTCGTGCCGCCAGTGCTGGTCCGGGAATTCGCGCTTGTAGGGAGCGGGCATTTTCCTTTCGGAAAGGATGAGGTTTATCAAATCGGCAATCTCCACAGCCTAAAGGAGCAAGACGAGGGGACGAAGGACAAGATGTATTTGGCGGGAACGTCCGAACCCTCGCTTTTGGCTTATTACACGGACGAGATATTGGATGAGAAAGACCTGCCGATAAGATTTTGCGGAATATCCGCGTGTTACCGGAGCGAGGTCGGAAGTTATGGTAAAGATACCAAGGGGCTGTATCGCGTGCACGAGTTTATGAAGGTGGAGCAGGTTGTGTTGTGCAAAAATGACCTCGCGGAAACAAAAAGGTGGCTCATGGAGCTCGAATCAATCTCAAAGGAGATCCTGCAGGATTTGCGATTGCCTTACCGCGTGATCATCAATTCGACCGGTGACCAAGGCGCGGGCAAGTATGAAATGCATGACATTGAGACGTGGATGCCTTCCAGGAAAGCTTACGGGGAGACTCACTCCAATTCCGCCCTGACTGATTGGCAGGCCAGGAGGCTGAATATCCGTTACCGCGACCGGCAAGGGAAATTGCATTTTGTTCATACGCTAAACAATACGGCGATAGCGAGTCCCAGAATTCTTATCGCGATATTGGAAAATTATCAGCAAAAAGACGGTTCAGTGCAAATTCCCGATGTTTTGCAGGGCTTCGTCGGCAAAAAGGAAATAAAGCCGAAGTGATGTTTACCCCGCACCACAAGAATATCACGTCCGTTTGGGCACGATCGCAAGCCAGTGGTGCGGGGACAACCTGGATTGAGATTTCCAAATCGGCCCTGCTTTTCAATATCCGACAGATGAGAAGGATCGCGGGCAAAGCCGGGCTAATGGCAGTCGTGAAAGCAAACGCGTACGGGCATGGCATGGTTGAAGTGGCTGGCATAGTTAGAGGCCAAGTTGATTGGTTCGGGGTGGCGGGCCTGGACGAAGCTCTGCTCTTGCGGAAAAGCCGTATCAGAAAGCCTGTATTGGTGTTGAGCTATTATGAGAAGGACAAGACTGCTCTCGTCTTTGCAATCAGCAGAAATATCAGTTTTGCGGTTTATACGAAACTGCAGATTCACCTGCTTGACGAGGCGGCGCGCTTTGCCCGCAGGAAAGCCAGGATACATTTAAAAATTGATACCGGAACATCGCGTTTGGGAATTCCCCCCGGGGATTTAGGCGATTTCCTAAGGCTTATTCGCGGGGCAAAACATTTGGAACTGGAGGGAATGTTTTCTCACTTCGCCGATTCGGAAGGAGATGACAAGTATACCAAAAAACAGCTTGAAATATTCAAAAGAGCGGCGGATAGGCCGGAATTTTCAAAAGCTCTTTGTCACATCGCGTGTTCCGCCGCGGCCATAATTTACCCAAAATCCAGGCAAGACCTGGTTCGGATTGGCATCGCCTTGTATGGGCTTTATTCATCGAAGAAAATCCGCACCCCTTTGAAACCAGTCCTGTCCTGGAAAACGAGAATCATCCAAATTAAAGAATTACCCAAAGGATCATATGTGGGTTACGGGTTAAGTTATAAGACTAAGCGCAATACAACTCTTGCTATTTTGCCGGTTGGCTATGCAGACGGCTATGACCGCAAATTTTCCAATAACGCCGAAGTTTTGGTTTCCGGCAGGCGATGCCGCGTGGTGGGACGAGTGTGCATGAATTTGACTATGATTGATGTGACTGGTGTCCCGGCGCGCGTCGGGCAGGAAGCGGTTTTACTCGGCAGACAAGGCCGAGCCGAGATAACGGCCGATGAATTGGGCAAGCGGGTTGGAACAATCAATTATGAAATAGTGACGAGAATAAATTGGAGTTTGCCAAGATATGTCAAAGCGTAAATTAAAAGTCGCATTGATTTTTGG
>JAUYKH010000004.1 GCA_030700065.1 bacterium
TTTTTATACTTCTTGCCGCTACCGCACGGGCAGGGGTCGTTGCGGCCGATTTTTTGCTCTCCAGTGTTCTGTGCGACAATTCTGTTCTGCTGAACTTCTTCTTTCGGACGCACATCAACCCTAAAAATCGTGTAGACTATAGCCTTGTCGATTTCATTGATCATCCCCTCGAAAAGCCGCATACCGTCCTGTTTATATTCGACCAATGGGTCTTTTTGGGCATAGCCCCGGAGGCGCACGGACTGCCGCAAGTGGTCCATGGTGTCCAAATGCTCCATCCACAAATTATCTATGGCCTGGAGCGTAATTATTTTCTCAATTTCGCGCATCAAGGGGGCTGTTAATTTCTTTTCTTTTTCCTCGTAGGTTTGCCTTGCCGCCATTGTCAAATGGTTTATCCACATTTCCGCGTCGGAATTAGGCTTTTCTTCCTTGGGAACTGGGAAAATCGCCCCAACCGCCTTGAGGGCGGTTTCTTCATCTGTTTCTGATAGTACAATTTGTCTTATGGCCGCTTCTATTTTGTCAAAAATTTGCTCTTTGAGGTTTATTTCGCCATTGAGAATTTTGCGGCGGCGGTTGTAGATAATGGTTCTCTGTTTGTTCAGGACATCGTCATATTCCAAAACATGCTTTCTGGTATCGAAATTGAATCCCTCGATCTTTTTCTGCGCTGATTCGATTGATTTGCTGACCATGCTATGTTCAATCGGCTGATCATCCGGAATCTTGAGTGTATCCATTAGCCGACGCAGCCGATCTCCCCCGAAGATTCTCATCAGATCATCATCCAGCGAAAGGAAAAACTGTGAACTGCCAGGGTCGCCTTGCCGACCGGACCTTCCGCGCAATTGGTTGTCGATTCGCCTGGATTCATGCCGCTCTGTGCCGAGGATGTGCAACCCCCCTGCTTTTTTCACCTTCTCCGCCTCTTGCGTGTCCGGCGGATTTCCGCCCAAGATAATATCCACCCCCCTGCCTGCGATATTTGTAGCGAGTGTTACGGCGCCGAATCTTCCGGCCTGGGCGATGATCTGCGCCTCCCGCTCGTGGTTTTTCGCGTTTAGCATCTCATGTTTTACGCCGGCTATTCGCAGAAGATTTGAGAGGTATTCGTTCCTCTCAATGGAAATCGTTCCGACGAGGATTGGCTGGCCTGTCTCGTGCCTTCCCTTGATCTCATTGATGATAGCCGCGAATTTTCCAGGCTCGTTTTTGTAGACGCTGTCCGGCAGATCAGCGCGTATCATCGGTCTGTGTGTCGGGATCTCGACAACGTCAAGTTTGTATATTTTATGGAATTCTTCCGCCTCTGTCGCGGCCGTGCCCGTCATGCCGGAAAGTTTCTTGTACAATCGAAAGTAGTTCTGAAAAGTGATGGTGGCGAGTGTTTTCGATTCCTGTTGAACCTTCACTCCCTCCTTGGCCTCGATCCCCTGGTGCAAACCTTCGGAATAACGCCGCCCGGGCATCAAGCGCCCGGTGAATTCATCAACGATAATTATTTCGCCGTCCTTGACGACATATTGTTTGTCCTTGTGGTAGAGGGTTTGGGCGCGCAGGGCCGAGTCAGCATGGTGCCGCAGTTTGATATCGCTTAGGATTTCCTGTCCGTATTTCGCCTCGAGTTTCTGGTAGCCTTTTTCAGTGTAAGTTACCTGGTGATGTTTCTCCTCGAGAAGGTAATCCTCCGGGGCCAGGGTTTGGGCGAAGTTTGAGAATTCGCGGTAAAAGTCCGTGCTTTCAACATCGGGCGCGGAGATGATGAGCGGCGTTCTGGCTTCGTCGATTAGAATCGAATCCACCTCGTCCACTATGGCGTAATGCAAGTCTCTCTGAACCAGGTGGTTCAAATTTTGGGCCATGTTGTCGCGCAGATAGTCGAACCCGAATTCATTGTTCGTACCGTATAAAATATCCGCCTTGTATGCCTCTTGTCTTGAACACGGCACAAGATTTTTTACGTCTATTTGGACCCCGAGCGCTTCCCCCGGACTTATTTCTTCATCCTTCACGTCCTTTTCCGCGTATCGAAAAGACTGCTCATGTTGGATAGCGGCAGTGGAAAGTCCGAGGTAGTGGTAGATTTGTCCCATCCACGACGCGTCTCTGCGCGCCAGATAATCGTTTACCGTAACCACATGGGCCCCTTTCCCGGCCAGCGCGTTTAAATATATCGCAAGCGTGGCCGACAGTGTTTTTCCCTCTCCGGTTTTCATTTCCGCGACCCTGCCCTGATGAAGGATAACGCCCGCCGCAAGTTGAACATCATAGTGCCGTTGGCCAAGCGTGCGTTTGGCCGCCTCTCTGACTGCGGCAAAAGCCTCGGGCAGAATTTCGTTTTGATATTTTTCTACCTCTGATCCGTGAATGTTTGCCCCTTCCTTCTGCCAAACTTTAGTTTTTTCCAGAAGCTGCTCGTGAGAAAAACGCTCGAAATCTTTTTCGAGCTGGTTGATTCGTTCGACTATTGACAGGGTTGGCTTCAGCGGGTCCGCAACCCCTAAGATTCTGGTTAAAATAGACATTGAGCTGTTTGGATTATACCCTATCTTTGGCTTTTACGAAATCCGGCGGCTTGAGCCTCGCTTTCAGTATCAAAGCACATCTCAGGCGCTGTTCTCTTGTAAAATGCCCCTCCTGGCATGTGGTAGATTCTGCTGGAGGAGGAAATATTGCCCTTGATTTTTCCCTCGCAGTTGAGCGTATTTTCTCCTGCCACGCTGGGAGTACCTTCGGTCAATTGCGGGGTAAGAGAATTTAATTTATTATATATTTGAGTCAAATCAATGGCTGGTTCTTCAATTCTGACTTCTGCCGGGGCGCTCGACCTGGAAAATCTACCAAGCCCAAAGAAAAGGAGGGCCACCAGCATGTATCCAAAAACGTAAGCGATTTTTTGCTGATTTTGTGAAAACCAAGAAATGAAACCAAAATATGCTTTCAATCTGGGGCGCGTATTCACGCTATCGTTGGCTGAATTGTTTTCGGTGTTTGAAAACATGGGTTTGGCTTTCAGACTGGTTGACCTTTATCGGGAAATTTTGATCATTGAAACCGAAGAAGAACTGGATCTTCAAAAATTGCAGAAAAGGGTCGGCGGGACGATTCGGATCATGCGAGTCCTTGATTCCCTCGGAAGAAAAAAAATGTACGGGCCGTCCGCCGTGTTTAAGGACTACTTTGACGCAAAACTTTTGAAAGAGAAGTTTTTGCCGCTCCGTACGGGAAAGGTGCAGGTCGGCGTCTCTATCTTCCCAATGGCCAGACAGCTTCCGCTGTACGGCGAATCCAAGAGAATCGGTCTCGACATAAAACGAATCTTGGCCGCCGCGGGGACCCCCTGCCGCGTCGTGCTTCCGCAAAGCGATTCGTTGTCCCTTCCTTCTGTTATTGTAACCAATGAACGTCTTTTGGAAAAGGGCGCGGAGATCGATTTTCTGGTTTCTGAAGAGCGCATCTATCTGGCAAAAACCATCACCGTCCAGGACTTCGAGGATTACGGCCGCCGCGACTATCAGCGTCCCTCCCGCGACCAGCATGTCGGCATGCTTCCGCCAAAGGTCGCGCAGATGATGATCAATTTTGCCCTGTACCCGGAAGAGGATATGCACAATCCCAAATGTTCCCTACTCGATCCATTTGTCGGTTCCGGAACGATCATTCAGGAGGCAATGATAATGGGCCTCCGAGGCATTGGTTCGGATTTATCTGAAAAAGCGATTGAGAACGCGGAAAAAAATCTTTTGTGGATAAAAAATCGCTATAAACTCCCGCCGGGCAGGTTTGAGCTTGCCGCCAGCGATGTGAAGGATTTATCGGCTAATCTGCCCCAATCAAACTACGAGGCCATTGTTACCGAAGGGACATTGGGTCCGGTGTACGCGGCGGTTCCAAGCGAAAATGAAATCAAACAGAATTTTAAAAATCTGGAGCAGACATATATGACTGCTTTCGCGGAATTCAAAAAAATCCTAAAACCCGGCAAAAGGGTGGTCATTGCTTTTCCCGCCTACCGCCTGCCTACCGCGCAGGCAGGCACCCGCGCCGGGTATCGTTTTTTTGATATCGTTGACAAGATAATAAAATCAGGGTACGATATTGTTGATCCGGTTCCGGCGGTACTGCTTGAACGTTTCGATTTTCTGCAGGTCACCAAAAGGAAAAGCATCATCTACGATCGCAAAGATCAGTTTGTTTCCAGAGAAATATTCATATTTAGAATTCAGTAGTAAGCTATAAGTTGGTAAGTAGTAAATATGTATGGCGCATAAAAAAGCAGGTGGTTCAACTTCATTAGGGCGAGACTCGATCTCCAAGCGCTTGGGCGTCAAGCTTTTTGGCGGGCAAAAAGTGGGTGTGGGAAATGTGATTATCCGTCAGCGCGGCACAAAATACCACCTAGGAAAAAATGTCCGGATCGGCTCGGACGACACAATTTACGCGACAAAAAATGGCGTTGTCAAATTCAAACACCAGATGTTGAGGGGCTTTGACGGAAGCCTGAAAAAGAAAACCATCGTCAATGTAGTTTAGGACTTCGAAACCCTTTTGATACAGGCTTTCACAAATCCATCGAATAACGGTTGAGGGTCGCCTGGCCGGCTGTTAAATTCCGGATGAAACTGGGTTCCCAAAAACCAGGGGTGGATTTTTTTGTTGAGTTCGGCTATTTCAACAAGGTCTTTTTTCGTATAAATACCGGAAAAAACCATTCCGTTTTTTTCCAGTTCGCTTCGAAAACCGTTATTAACCTCGTACCGGTGGCGGTGTCTCTCCATAACTGGCCCTGTAGAGGCATAGGAGGCATAGGCGAGGGTGCCTTTTTTTATTTTTGCCGGGTAGTTGCCAAGCCGCATTGTCGCGCCAAAATTTTTCTCTTCCAGATTTTTTTTCTGCTCCTTCATAACATCGATCACCGGATATTTTGTATCGCGGTTTATCTCCGTAGAGTTGGCGTCTTTTATCTTGCAGACATTTCTGGCAAACTCGATGATAGCAAGCTGCATGCCGTAGCAAAGGCCGAAATATGGAATTTGGTTTTCCCTGGCATAGCGAATCGCCATGATGATTCCCTCGATTCCCCGTTTCCCGAACCCCCCGGGAACCAGTATTCCATCCATTTTCGCGAGTCTGGTGATTGATCGCGGATTCCGTTCAAAGTCCTCCGAGTTGATCCAATGAAGGCGAGGGTAACGGTGATTCTGCCAGGAGGCATGTTTTATGGATTCCACGACAGATATGTACGAATCGGAAAGCGTGTAGTCCCCTGTTGAAAAATATTTTCCCACAAGGGCAATATTGAGTGGTTTTTTCGAATTTTTGATCTTGGCCACGATTTTGCGCCACTCCTTGAGGTCCAGGAGCTCGCGGTTGAGCCCGAATTTTTTCAATATCTTGTTTCCGAAATCATCCTTCTCCAAAATCAACGGCACCTCGTAAATGCTGTTTGCGTCAGGGGCGGATATTATATCCTGCGGCTCCAGGTTGCAAAGCAGGGACAATTTATCCTTGCGTTTCTTGTCGAGGGGAAACTCTGACCGGCAAACGATAAAATCCGGCTCAATTCCGGCGGAATTTAGGGTTCTGGCGGCATACTGTGTGGGTTTGGTTTTCATCTCGCCCACCGTCTTTGGAATGGGGAGGTAGCTGACCAAAACAAACTGAACCAGTTCGGGGTTGCGCAGGTGCAGCATGCGAGCCGCTTCCAGAAACAGAAGATCCTGGTATTCCCCCACCGTTCCGCCGATCTCAACTATTATGAAGTCGGGGTTTTGTTTTCTTTCAACAATTCGGAGTCTGCGGATGATCTCATTCGGAATATCAGGGATAACCTCGACGTCCTCGCCGCCATATTCGAGATTCCGTTCGCGCCTGATCACCTCGAGATAAATCTGTCCTTGGGTAATATAATTCTCGGATTTGGACAAGTTTCCGGTGAATCGCTCGTAGTTGCCCAGGTCCTGGTCAGCTTCAATGCCGTCAACTCCGACGAAGACTTCACCGTGCTCGGTGGGCCGGATGGTCCCGGCATCAATATTGATGTACATTTCGCACTTTACGATCGCGACTTTGTACCCCTTGGATATTAAAATTCGGCCGATTGAGGATGTCGTAACCCCTTTGCCGACCGAAGACATTACGCCCCCGATTACAAAAATGTAGCGCGTTTTTTTGGATTTTGACAGTATTTTTTTGGCCATTCTCACTCTTTCGCTGTAACCGTTATCTTCACTGACGCCTCGTATTTGGAAAATTTTAGCTTGGCGCCATACTCCCCCACGGTTTTAATGGGCTGATAATCCTTGATGAGTGCGCCCTCGGGAAGCCATGGTTCCAACTCTTTTATCCTAGCTAATATTTCCGAATCCTTCAAGGCCGCGTAAAGCCTGCCGCCCGTGGCGGCAGGCAGGCTGAAAAACAACCCCATGCCGGACAGCCTCGAGGCAATACCCCGCATTTGTTTTAACCCCATGTCCGCTTTTTTCTCACTCTGTTTTTTTTCTTGAGCCATGGTTTTCAAGACTGCTTCATTTGCAAAAGCCGCGAGTTTTTTGGGCAGGAGGTAATTTCTGGCATATCCTTCGGCGACATCCACGACATCCCCTTTCCTGCCCGCTTTTTTTACATCAGTCAATAAGACAACCTTCATCTTAAATTTTTAAATATTTCTTTACCACGATTAAGGAAGAAATTACGGCCAGGATAACGCCGGAGATTATCTGAAGCGCAAGGAGCACCCAAAAATTGAGCCCCCACGTGTTGATTTGATCAGCCGGCAATTGCAGAAAACCTGATATTTTGGGCGTCAGTATGAATATCATCGGATAGAGCAGCGCGGCCGTGATCACCGCGCCGGCCAGCGCGTAAAAAATCCCTTCAACAATAAATGGCCCCTTGATATACGAGTTGGAGGCCCCGACAAGACGCATAATCTCTATTTCCTCGCGACGGTTGTAGATTGTCAGCCTTATTGTGTTGAACATTACCAGAATCGTAATGAGGCTGAATATCAGCGTCAATCCCAAACCAATGTTTTTAATCCCATTGGTAATTCGATTCAGGCGATCCACAATATCCCTCTTATCGGTGATTTTTTTTACAAAAGGTTCGAATTTTTCACCTTGGAACAGCGAGATCACGGTTGCGTAATCGCCAAGCTCGTTCACCCGTATCGCGAATGAGGCCGGAAACGGATTTTCCGAATCGTTGAATTGTTCGACCGATTCTATCAAAAGCGGCTCGTCTTTGTGCAGTTCTTTGAATTTTTCGCGCGCGGTGACAGGGGGAATGTACGCTATGGATTTGACCGCCGGAATGAGTTCAACCTGCCTTTGAATTTGTCTGATCGTCTGTTCGGAAGCCCCCAGGTTGAAATAGATGCTGACGTCGACCTTGTCTTTGACGCTTGCCAGGGAAAGGTTTGTTAAAACATTTAGGACCAGCAAGCTACTGATGATGAAAAGCGTGACAACCATCATGGCCGTGGCTGCCGCGGACAGCAAAAAATTGCGCTTGTAATTGAGGAAGCCATTATTTAGTATGCGCGAAAATGTGATAGGGCTCATAGTTTGTATTTTCCCTGCTCTTGATCCGATACGACTTGTCCCCGCTCAATCACCACAACCCGTTTTTTAATCTTGTCGACGAGTGTTTTGGCGTGGGTCGCGAGAATGACCGTGGTGCCCATTTCGTTGATTTTTTTAAGCAGGGAAAAAATCTCCATTGCGTTTGGCTGGTCGAGGTTGCCCGTCGGCTCGTCGGCCAAAAACAAAACCGGCCGGTGAGCCAGGGCTCTGGCGATCGCCACCCTCTGCTTTTCCCCGCCTGACAATTCACTTGGAAAGGCGTCTCTTTTTTCGGCCAACCCGACGAGATCTAGTATGAGCGATACGTCTTTTTCGATCTCTTCGACCGGACTTCCGCCTACTTCCATAGCGTACGCGACATTTTCGAAAGCTGTACGGGAAGTGATCAGTTTAATATCCTGAAACACAACGCCGATCTTGCGCCGCAGGTATGGCAGGTCTTTGGACGAAATTCTGGAAATATCAATGTCTTCAATGTAAACGCCCCCCTCGCTCGGCGACTCTTCGCGCGTGATCATCCGCAGGAGGGTCGATTTACCGGCGCCCGATCTTCCCACGAGCGAAATAAATTCCCCCTGTTTGATATCCAAATTCACATTCTCCAGAGCAATGATATTTTTCGGATAAATTTTTGATACGCCGTCAAATTTAATCATTTGCACTATCTCTTAGCACTTTCCAGGTATTTCTCAATGAAATTATCTAATTCGCCGCCCAAAACCGCGTCCGGATCCGCTGTCTCATACCCTGTCCTGTGATCCTTGACCAATTTATAGGGATGCAGGGTGTAACTTCTGATCTGATTCCCCCATTCCGCGCTCTTAAATTCGCCCCTTAGCTTTAATTTCTCCTCAATTTGCCGCTCATCTTCCAGCTTTTTAAGCTTCGATTTCAGGATTTTAAATGCCTGCTCTTTGTTCTGCGTCTGACTGCGTTCGTTCTGAATTGATACCGTGATGCCGGTTGGAATATGGGTGATGCGCACCGCCGAGTAGGTCGTGTTAACCGACTGGCCGCCATGCCCGCGCGCCGTCTTGGTCTCTATTTTAATTTCCTTTGGATCAAATTTTATCTCCTCGTGCGTTTCAAGAATCGGCAAAATTTCTATGAGTGCGAAGGATGTTTCCCGGGTATGCGTCGGATTAAACGGCGACAGACGGATGAGGCGATGTACGCCGGCTTCGCTTTTTAGATACCCATAAGCATAGTCTCCGTAGATTTCAAAGGTCGCGCTCTTGATTCCGCCCGCAGGATCGCGGTTTTGGTCCAAAATATTGACCCTGAAGCCCTTTTTTTCGCAAAAACGAAGGTACATCCGCATCAGCATTTCTGCCCAGTCCTGGGCGTCCAGGCCGCCCGCCCCCGCGTGGATGGAGAGGATGACGTCATGGTCGTCATACTTGTCGCTGAAAAAAGTGGTGATCCGCGCCTGCTCAAATCTGGAGTTTGCGTCTTCGTATTTCTTTTCGAGCTCCTTTTCAACCGCGCGGTCCGGCTCTTTTTCCAACAAAGCGGCCAGATCTTTCAATTCAGCCGTATCCTTGTCCAATTTTTCCCAAAATTCAATGTGCCCCCGGAGCTGGCTCAGCTTTTTGGTTGTATTTTGCGCCGCCTCTCTGTCAGCCCAGAAATCAGGCTGCTGCATCAGGTCCTCAAGTTCCAGAGTTTTCTGTTTCTTCTGCGCAAGGTCAAAGATGCCTCCGCAATCCCGCCAGGCGGGATTCTAATTCTTCAATTCTGTTTGTAAGGGTAACCTCATTCATGATTTGTATTATAACAAAAAAATCTCCTATTTCCCAGCCTCGGGCATTTTGTACCATTTATTGTTTTTCAAATGCCAGCGGCTCACGTCGCTTGTCTGGATAGCGTCCCAAATTTTTTTCGCGGACTCTGTGTATAATTTTTCATCTCGCACAATCCTTCGTGTATCTGCCCACTTCCTGACGAGTTGATTTCCCGTTTCTTCAATCTCTTTCATTTCCAGGTCAATGTCGAGATTATCTGCGTCTTTGACAATTTTGGCTTCAATCGAATCTCGGCGATCAAATTCCTCAATAACCTGAACGCAATCTTCGATAGAGGTTTTTTCAAAAGTTTCAGCGGTCGCTCTTGATTCGTCGATTTTCACATACATCTTAGGCACATAACTATGGTCGGACGTTTTTGATTCGGCAATATCCAGCCAAACAATCCGAAAGCTGTGTTCTGCGACTGATGCAGGTACTAACCCTCCAAAATGCTGTTGCCAGCCACGCGCCATATTGCGCAGTGTTCCTACCTGGTATAAAAATTCTAAATCTCGTTCAATCGACATTTATTTCTTTCTGACGTATTCCACCCATGTAAACTCGCCGTGATCATCGCTCGAAACCTTTTGCCACATGAGGGGATCCACCGGCGGAAACATCACGTCCCCGTCAATTTCCTTATGAACTTCTGTAATAAGCAGTTTGTCCGCTTTATCTATTAACTGCGAGTAAATTTGGCCGCCGCCTGCCACCATGACTTCATCCACGTCTTTTAGACCTTCGAGAGCCTCCTCTATGCTTGGATAAACGACTACCCCTCCTGGAGCTTTAAATTCAGGTTGGCGGCTCACTACTACGTTTGTCCTCTCCGGCAGGGGTTTACCTATCCGATTGATAATTGAATCAAAAGTATTCCTCCCCATCAAGACAGTCTTTCCTTTGGTAACATCTTTGAAGTGTTTTAGATCTTCAGGAATATACCAAGGCAAAGCGTTGTGACTGCCAATTACTCCATTTCTTGAGACTGCTACGACAAATGTAAGTTTCATTTATACTTTCTTTTTCTGAACAAATTTCTTCCAGTCCTCATCCACGATTCCTCCGACCAAAGCAAGTTCAGCCTTAATTGGCGGATGTGATTCATAGTTTGCGAGTGTAACGTGTTCCGGACGGAAATCATCAATCTCGCGGACACTTGGGTCAATCTTTATCGTCGGCAAAGGTTTTGGGGTGCGGGTCAGCTGCTCTTTGGCGACATCGATATGCTTTTCGTAAACATGTACATCGCCAAAAGTGTGCACGAATTCTCCTGGCTCGTTACCCGTGACTTTTGCCAAGATGTGAGTCAGGAGCGCGTAGCTTGCTATGTTAAAAGGCACACCTAGAAAAATATCGGCTGAGCGCTGAAAAAGCTGCAATGAAAGTTTGCCGTTTTTGACATTGGCCTGATACATGTTGTGGCAAATGGGAAAACGACATGACTCTTCCGGAAGGGCCATTTCATACAAGTATTCCGGATTCCAGGAATTGACCAGAGCGTTATGCGCGTCAGGGTCTTTTCTTAAATCATCCACTATCCATTGAAGCTGATCCACTGTTCGCCCGTTTTGCGCAGGCCATCTGCGCCACATCTCGCCGTAAATATATTTGAGTTCCCCGTGCTCTTTCGCAAACGCGCTATCTGTTTTAATCTTTTCGACAAATTCCTCTTTTGTTATTTCCGGGGCTTCCCCTTTTTTTATCTTTTCACGATAAATTCGATAGGGGTAGTCGTCCCAAATATGAACGCCGTTATCTACCAGGTATTTGATATTGGACTGGCCTGACATAAACCAATATAGCTCGTGTAACACTCCTTTCCAAAAAACTTTTTTGGTCGTGAGAAGCGGAAACCCTTTTGATAAATCAAAACGAATCTGCCGCCCAAAAATGCTATAGGTTATATCCCCTGTTCCTTTATCTTCTTGCTTGATGCCTTTATCCAAAATTTCCTGCATCAAGTCCAAGTATTGTCGTTCCTGGTTTTCCATGTAGTTATTCTATATTAAATATCTTGTCGGTCCCGTAATATTCCTGCCAGTGGTTGTTATAAAAATCAAACATGCGCGCCAAGCGGTCTTGTGGAAGCTCTACTGCCCTCAATTCATCCATGATTTGCCTTACTGACTGTTTTGCTGCTTCTGCCTGGCCTGCATCACCAACAATCTTCTCAAACTCTGCGAGGAATCCATAACCCGCATTTTTATCAACTGTGACGTTCAAACCCTTATACCCAAATTCCTCACGCTCTCTCGACCACTTAGCCTGGTATTCAAATCCGCTGCTTATTAAAATTTCATCAAGTTTTTCCAATGTGAGGTCGACATCAGATTCAAACTCCAGCCTCGCGGTCCCGTTGCTTGAAGTCGTATCGTCCACAGTAGCTTTGATAACAAAAATAACTTTCCCGTCCGCCCACCTCGTTCTCACCGAATAGTCTTTGGCGCTGGATGCAAGATCTCCGAATTCCTTCTTTTTATCTTTCGGCAAATAACTTTCGAGTTTTTTCTGCAATTTAGCCAAATCGCCTTTGATAAAGTAATGGTTGAGCTGTTTGTGCGTGCCGCGCGCAACAAAAGACGGATCAGCAGTTTTCATCTTTGAGATGAGCTGATCTGCCTTTTCTCGATCCCCTATCAGACTTTTAATTTCGATTTCGTAATTTGCCATATGTCTTCGGCTACTTTTTCTATAGGTTGATTCGCATTCACCCTTTCCCAGCCAAACCTCTCCCCGAGCTCATCGTGCACTTTTGCCACTCCTTCGCTCAACTTCTCATTCTTTTCGTGCAAATGAAATTTCTCTATTCCGGAGCCAAACCTTTTTCCCATAAAAAGAATTGCCAGGTCCGGGGGGTGAAAATCACCATTCAATTTTAACAAAAAACCTTCGTCTACCCCTGCGCCAATTCCCCAAGCAACCCCGGTTCCCCAATAATCCTCAGCAACAATGCTTATTCCCTTTTCTAGCAGGGATTTTAACTGGGGCTCATACTGATAACGATTAAGCGCGTACATAATTTGGGCTTCTCTTGCTGATAACTGGAGCGGATTTTCTTCCCGCATATAACTGTTTATCATAGGCCCGCTTGGCGAGAGATCGTAAATGGGGTATTTAATATTTTTGGTTGTACATCCTTTTGTCTGCAACTTTTCAGTTAAAAGTTTTGCCTGTGTCGTCTTGCCGAGGTTGTTCACCCCATAAAAAACTATAAACTTACCCCTTTCCATTCTTTTTTCCATTTTCTGCTCTAACTTCACGCTGGAGTCTGGAAGCAATCGGACTTTTCTGGCCGGAATATTTAGCCGACTTCTTTTTCCAATACGGAACCTCGACTTTGCTCGAAACTTCTTCAAAAGTGAAAGCGCAGATTCGCATGCCGGGATACAGCGCAATTGGCATTACCCCTAGATTTCCAAGCTCCATCGTGGGCCTGCCGATCCAGCCGGGATCGAAAATCGACGCCGTCCCATGTACAATTATTCCCAGGCGGCCGAGCGAGCTCCGGCCCTCAATACGGCCCAGCAGATCATCGGCAAGTTCGAGATTCTCAACAGTAGTGGCGAGGGCAAAATCCCCCGGCTGCATGATAAAGGCCTCGCCTTTGGGCACGACAATCTCCTTCATCAATTGGTCCCCGTCAATCTTGCCCTTAAGGTCGATAAAAGCGTAGCTGGAGTGTTTGAATACCCGAAATTTGTTTCCCAGGTGCATATCAATAGAGCAGGAGCCGAGCTGAACGGCCAGATCCGGGGCCGGGGCGATCTTTACCCTGCCGCCCTTGAGCGCCTTTTTGATGTCTTTGTCGGAGAGAATCATGGGTGAATTCTAAAACAAAAAAAGCGGGCAGTCAAAAGCTCGCTTTGGGTAACTTTTATCCTATTTGGCCAACCTAATCCCCGGGCCCATGGAAGAGCTCACTGTAATTGAAGAGATGAACTCTTTTTTTACACTGGCGGGTTTCGCTTTTAAAATCGTGTCCTTTAGGGCCTTAAAATTTTCAAGCAGTTTCGTGTCGTCAAATGAAACCTTGCCTATTGCCTGATGAATCACGCCGGTATCATCGGTTTTGACATCCACCTTCCCGCCCTTCAGCTCCTTCACTGCCTTTGCGATATCCGGCGTGACTGTTCCGGTTTTTGGATTGGGCATCAACCCCCTCTGCCCCAGGGTCTTCGCGATAACCGCGAGATTTTTCATCATCGCCGGTTCCGCGACGGCCATGTCAAAATCAGTTTTGCCCGTTTCTTTGATCTCCTTGATCAGCTCTTCGCCGCCAACTATATCCGCGCCCGCATCCTTGGCTTCCTTTTCTTTGGCTGGCGTCACAAACGCGGCAATTTTTATCGACTTCCCTGTTCCGTGGGGAAGCTGAATTTGCGTTCGAATTTTTTGGTCAGTCTGCTTTGTATCAATGTTGAGGCGAATATGCACCTCTATGGACGCGTCGAATTTCACAGTTGAAGTCTGCTTGGCCAATTTGATGGCCTCTTCAACCGGGTAGGTCTTGTCTTTTTCGATCAGTTTTACCGCCTCGTTGTATCGTTTAGACATCTTCCACCTCCACTCCCATGCTCCTTGCCGTTCCAGCAACGATTTTCTCGGCCGCCTCGATACTATTGGCATTGAGGTCTGTCATTTTGCTTTCCGCGATTTGCCGCAGCTGTACTTTGGTCAATTTGCCAATCTTGTTTTTCAGGGGGTTTGCCGACCCCTTCTCTTTCTTCAGCACTTTTTTGATCATGTCTGAAACCGGCGGAGTTTTGAGGATGAAATCGAAACTGCGATCCTCATAGATAGTAATAACAATTGGAATGACTGAATCGCCCTTGTCTTTGGTCTTCGTGTTAAACGAATTGCAAAAATCCATGATGTTGATGCCGTGGGGACCCAGCGCAGTTCCGATTGGCGGCGCAGGTGTTGCCTTGCCCGCTGAAATTTGCAATTTTAGAGTTACTTTTACCTTCTTTGCCATTCTATTTTCTATTTACTAAATTCTATATCTTCTTCGCCTGCAAAAAGTCTAATTCCACGGGTGTTTCTCTGCCAAATATTGAAACCAATACTTTTATCTTCCCTTTGGCTTCGTCTATTTCCGAAACCTTGCCTTCGTAGTCCTTGAACGGCCCGTCCGTTATCCGGACCAGATCCCCCACCGCGAATTCGATCTTGTACTTCGGCTCTTCCATACCCATCCGTTTTTGGATGGTCTTGATTTCCTCATCTGAAATCGGCGTGGGCACGGTGCCGGAACCGACGAATCCTGTCACATTCGGAGTGTTGCGGACGACATACCAGGAGTCATCGGTAACAATCATGTTGACCAGCACATAACCTGGAAAAATTTTTTCTTCCACCGTCGTCCGCTTGCCCTCGCGAATCTTAATCCTTTTTTCCTTCGGCACCATCACATCAAATATCTTGTCATCCATGCCCATTGATTCGATCCTCTGCTTCAAACTGCTCACCACCGAGTCTTCATATCCGGAATACGTATGAAGGACATACCAATGCTTTTCACCGGTGGATATTTGCCGCGGCATCCCGTTACCTTTCCAAAATAATGTTAATTACTCGGGATAACCCAAAGTCTATCAATCCTAAAAATACCGCCACGGCCAGTGAGAAAAAAATGACGATTCCGGTCACCTTCAAGGCCTCTCTCCTCGTGGGCCACACGACCTTCGTGAGCTCCACCCTGACTTCTTTGAAAAATTGGACGATCTTGGACATAAATTATTTGCGAACTTAGTCTCTTTTAAAAGGCCTTTTCGGGCCTTTTGATTAACTAGCATGAATTATAGCAAACCTTTGGAATTAATGCAAATCGGCCTGTTTTGAACGACTCACATGCGCTTTCAGCCGTTGAAACTGGACAAATTTCAGCGGGAATTTCTAGCCGCAATAGCGAACCCCTGAAAATATCGAGTTAATACTTCGGGGTCGGCATCAAAAACTTGTTTCCCCACCGTCAGCGCGCTCACCACTTCCCTCAATCTGGTCAATTCCCTGAGCCTGTTTTTCCAGCGTTTATCGCCAATCGTCTGATTCAAAAGCGCCAAGACCTCCTCGAAGGATTTCTCCGAATGGTATTGTTCGTTCGCTTCTTTAAATTTTACAGCCCGCGAAAATTCGCTGGCGATATTGCCCAACTGCTGAGACAAAGTTAACTTTTGCCAAATTTCCAAGGTCATTGTAATTACTTATACCACCAACCTATTAACGATCTCCTTTATTTTTCTCCTGATCTCTTCACTCTGAACCTCCATACTCTTATTGCCTTCCCGCGGACGGATATTGATCAGCGAAGTGAACTCAATCCTTTCCTGTTCTGGTTTTTCTGGAAAAATATTGATTCCCCACAAATCTTGCTGATTGGAGCTGTCTTGCAATAGCAAGGCTTCGGCATCTGAATGCAGTTCACCGCCTAGCGCCAAAAGCCCGCGCTTTACATCCACAACAGCCTTAACAAAATCCAAAAATGACTCTTCGGTCATTTTTTTAAGTTCGTCTGTAGATACTTTTTCTCGGATTATTCTGATTTCCATTATATATCCAGATTCTTCACTGTCTTGGCGTGGGTCTGAATGAACTTCTTGCGGGGCGCGACTTCATCGCCCATCAACGTTTCAAAAATATCCGACGCTTTCTCCGCGTCTTGAATATTTACCTTGAGCATCACGCGGTTTTGCGGGTCCATGGTCGTCTCCCACAGCTGTGGAGGATTCATCTCGCCCAAACCTTTATAGCGCTGAATATTCAGTGTTTCATTTTTCGTCTCTTTGAGAAGCTCTGAAGATACGTCTGCTTTTTCCGCGTCGCTGTAAGCGTAGACCACTTCCTTGCCCGCCTGTATTCGGTAAAGCGGCGGCTGGGCAATATACAAATGGCCGCCCGTAATAATTTCCCGGAAATACCGATAAAACAAAGTCAGGAGCAAGGTTCGGATATGCGCGCCGTCAACATCCGCATCAGTCATAATAATTATCCGATGATAGCGAAGCTTGCCCATATCCATGGTCTCCCCAACGCCGATCCCCATCGCGATGATCAAATTTTTGATTTCCTGATTGGCCAACATTTTATCCAAACGCGCCCGTTCAACATTCAGGATCTTTCCCCGAAGCGGCAAAATCGCCTGAAATTTGCGGTTGCGGCCCTGTTTCGCGGAGCCGCCAGCCGAATCTCCCTCGACTATATATAGTTCACACTTTGAGGGTTCTGACTCGGAACAATCGGCCAACTTTCCCGGTAAAGTTAATCCCTCAAGCACGCCTTTTCGTATTACAGCGTCGCGCGCCGCGCGAGCCGCCATTCGTGCCTTGGCGGCGAGTGAGACTTTCTCAATAATCTTTTGCGCGTCTTTGGGGTGCTCTTCAAAATATATTTCCAGACCTTCACCCACCACCTGCTCGACAACTGTGCGGACTTCGGCATTGCCGAGTTTGGCCTTGGTCTGTCCTTCAAATTGCGGATTTGGCAGCTTCACGCTGATTACCGCGACCAGACCCTCTCTCATATCTTCGCCATTTAATTTATCTGATTCTTTTACGTAGCCGCTTTTGACCGCGATATTATTAATCGAACGCGTCAATGCGGATCGAAAGCCGGTAACATGCATTCCGCCCTCTGTAGTGTGAATGTTGTTGGCAAAAGCCAGAATCGTCTCCGAAAAATCTCCGGTGTACTGAATCGCGACCTCGACCTGGATATCATTGATGGTTTTCTCAATGTAAATCGGCTGGGAGACGCTTTCCTTCTTATGGGTCAGCTGCCTAATATAGGACAAGATCCCGCCCTCGAAATAATATTGGTAAGAATATCGCGCCTGCTCGTCCGTAATCCGGATTCTGACGCCGCGGGTCAGATAGGCTTGCTGGCGAAAATGGTCGAGTATGGCTTTCATATTGAAATCCTTGACCGTGAATACCTGTGGGTCCGGCTTGAATGATATTTCCGTTCCCCTCTGCCAGGGATCGCTCGAAGACACTTTTCCAATTTGTTTGACCGCGCCCTTTGGCTTTCCCCTGACATAATTCTGCTCATAAATTTTGCCGTCTCTTCGCACTTCCGCCCGCATCCACTCTGAAAGAGCGTTGACGACCGACACGCCCACGCCGTGGAGACCGCCGGACACCTTGTAACCGCCTTCTCCAAATTTTCCCCCCGCGTGGAGCATGGTCAGCACTGTCTCGAGCGAAGATTTTTTTGTTTGCTTGTGCTTTTCCACCGGTATGCCGCGGCCATCATCCCGCACCAAAGCCGACCCGTCCCCACGGAGGATGATGTCAATATTTTTGGCAAAGCCAGCCATGGCCTCGTCTATCCCGTTGTCCACGACTTCCCAGAGCAGATGATGAAACCCCTCTTCCGCCGTGTTGCCAATATACATCCCCGGCCGCTTGCGGACGGGATCCAACCCTTCCAATACCGTGATCTGTTCGGCGCCGTATTTAGAAGTTATATTTTTTTCGTCTTTCTTTGCCATCTACCCTAATCTTAACATTATCTTAGCTGGGCGTTAAATTGCGCGCGGGTCTGCTCATAAAGCTTGCTCTGCAAAGGCTCAACTTCAGTCGTGTTCAGCGTCCGTTCGGGGCTTCGATAGACTATGCGGTAAGTATAACTGACCCGATCCGGCCCGAACTTCTCTGCGTCTTCGTATTTATCCAAAAGCTCGACCTGCTCAACCAGATCTCCGCCAATGTCCCGAATCAGATCAAAATAGTTGTTGGGTATAAAGGTTTTGCCTACCACGAACGATATATCCCGTGTGATTGGCGGATATTTGCTGACTTCCACAAACTTATTGCCAAGCTTTAATTGCTTCAGTACGCGCGCATCCTTGGACCAAAGCAGGCGGATGTCCGGCAAATCCATACTAACAATAGCCAACCGCTCCAGACCAAAACCAAACGCCCAACCGGTATATTCCCCCTCTTGCAGGCCCAAGTTCTTCAAAAAAACCTGTTTGACGACCCCACCGCCTAAAACTTCCACCCACTTTCCATTAACGTCTATCTCCATTTCTATACTGGGGTCAGTGTAGGGAAACTCGTCTTTGTTGAATCGAAATTTGGTCTCTGGACCGAAAACTGCCTTGGCGATTTTGCCTAAAATCTCCTCCAAATCCTTTTGCGTAATCACCCCGTCTTTTTTCGGCAGCAAATACCACCCGTCCAATTGATGAAAAACATTCATATGTCGCCTGTCTATTTCATCTTTTCTGTAAACCTTGCCGTGGCAAATGGCGCCGACAGGCAATCCTTTACCGACCCTTTCTTTTATCGCGGGGTGGTTTAAATAGTAATACCACATTATTGTAGTGTGGGTGCGCAAAATATATTCGTCGTTGACGTAATACGTGTCGGATCTGCCGCGCGCCGGATGATCCGCGGGAAAATTGAATAAATCGAAACTGACATCTGCCGGCACGATTTCGGGTACTTGGATAGTCTCAAAACCTTTGAATTCTGGAATCGCAATTATTTTATCAACCATTTCTTTTAGCGGATTTCCCGGCGCGCGCGACAAATCCGGCATATTCAAATAGCGCGTCAGCCTCGCGCTGTCCGCGTCTTTTTTACGTTCCAATTCTTTTCGTAAACGTGCTTCGTCGTCTGATTTAATGACGATATTTTTGGCAGTCATTGAAATTTGAAACTTTGCACGATTTGATCGTAAAGTTCCACAAAAGAAGCCAGATCATTACAGCGCAGAGTAATGATAAAAACCGACTCGCCTTTGGCAAAAAATGTCTTATTTGCCGCGCATTCTTCACCTATGATACCTCGGATTTGCTGCCCCTTCAGGGAATTAACCTCAATTTCCGAAAATATTCTACTCTCGTCGCCTGGTGGGTACTGTGTGGCCACCCACTCTTGCAATGTTTGCCCCGCCACCTTTACGGCCGCCGTCAGAGTGATCGGATCAAAATCTATATCAGGATCGGGGATAGTGTCTTTGACATATACCCCAACGCTGCGTCCTTCGGTTCCCTCGCGGACCGCCAGTACGGTCGGGATCGCGATAGCATACCCAAATTTTTTGTTTTCGTAGGTGGTGCCCGATTCCGCTTCGGATGCCGCGGCTTTGAGTTTCAGCGTCGTGGGTGTGGGTTCGTGCAGACCAAATTTAGTTATCCCGTCTGCCCATTTTTTGAGTTCCGCCGCCTGAGCCGCGCCCTTACTGTCAGTAAGCGGGCTAAATCCCCTTGCGATTTCCCGCCCATCGTCAAATGTATCCGAGTCAGTGTCATAAAGCAGGGGGTCTGACCCATAGATATTTACCTCATCACCGTCGGCAAGGCCGTCTCCGTCCGTATCAGCTTTTGCGCGATCCGTCGCGAACCTGGTCTCCTCCGCGTCTGTCAGTCCGTCTTTGTCGCTGTCTGCATTGCCAGCTGGTCGGTTAACTGTAATGTCCGGTACTTTTGCGTCCTCGGGTGTCTGCGCAAAGTATTTCGCGTAAACAAGATACGAAAGCACCCCAAGTAACACTACAATTCCAAAAATCAGCCAGTATCTCAATTTCGGGGTTTGCTTGGGCGGCTGCCCATCAAAAATTTTTCCTGGGCCAAGGTTGCCTGGCGCAGGCATGACATCGAACTCAAGCTCGTCCTTTTTGGATTTCATATCAGCGGGACACTACGTATACTTCAATAAGTGTAAAAACGGCAACAAGCAATAGCCCTGTCCACAGGGTAAGGATCGCGCCGGCCTGGAGAATCAGCGCAATCACCGCAATTATTCCG
Source organism: bacterium (assembly GCA_030700065.1). Lineage (GTDB taxonomy): Bacteria > Patescibacteriota > Doudnabacteria > UBA920 > 2-01-FULL-46-14 > JAUYKH01. The sequence goes on from JAUYKH010000004.1 coordinate 20,130, forward strand.
AACAGTATGCCTTGCCTTACGGATGACCGGAGCATGTATTTCGGCTCAATCCCCTGGAAAATATACCTCAAGCCAAAACCCAAAATGGATGAACACGAAAAAATCCAGGTAAAAAGTATGATGTAAAATCCCGTTTGCTCCTCAAGACTGGCTTGGTACGGATCGACTAATTTGAGAAAATAATAACCGGCCGCTGTTGAGATAAAAAGAAGGACCAACAGCAGGCGTATGTTTACAGATACCCTCATTCCACCTATAATTATAACAAGAAATGAACAAAATTGCCAATTTTTTCATAGCCTCTGAAGAGAACGGTTACCGTCCGCGCGTGTTATCATATTGGGCTTTTATTATCTACGGGCTGATCCTTCTCGCTTTGCGGCTTTTCTTGGGAATCTTGCCCGCAGGCAGCTCCGCCGTTGAGGCACAAACACTCATGGCGCTTGTAAATGAAGAACGAAGCAACCGGAATATCCCCCAGCTCATAACCCACTCAAGTCTGATGGTCGCGGCCGCGCAGAAATCGCGGGACATGATTGATCGGGATTTTTTCAATCACGTGAATCCGGACGGAAATTACATTTGGGGAAATATCATCAACGCGGGCTATTATCCGTATAAAATTCTTGGCGAAAATCTCGCGCTGGACTTTGCGACTGCGGAAGGCATGATCAAAGCCTGGCTCGATAGCCCCACCCACAGGGAAAATCTTCTGCGCCTGGAATTTATAAATCAAGGAATGTCCGCACTCTATGGCGATTATCAGGGACGCTACACCAATCTGACCACAAACCTTTTTGGAGCGTTGGTTTCCGAGCAGAGCAGCCCTCCCGCAACTCAAACGACGGAACCTCAACCGATTCCAACGCCGCAAGTCAAAGCCGAAACGCCAGCGGTTCCGCAAAAAAATCCGACCCCTGAACCACAGCCAAAAGAAGAAGAAAAGACTATACCAGAAGAAACAACAAACCCGGTAGCTTCCCCTGCCTCCGAACCAATCCAGACGCCCCCATCCCCAAAACATCTGCTACCGGTTTTTGAGTGGAGCCGAACAATTTTTACGTCCTTCGGAATTTTTATGCTTCTAATATTGTCGATTGATTCGGTGATCATCAACCGACGCGAATTGGAGGTTCCCCGCAGCCACTCAAGCTATCATTTCTTCGGTTTTACCCTGATTGTCCTCGTCTCCATCCTCATCTGGTGGTGGTAGTGTTAGATTCTTTGGGCGAAGTTGGTGCTGCCTAGCACGATTACCAGTATCACAAACAAAACTGCCAGGTATTCATAAACCATTTCGCGGGTCAGATTCTTATCGATGAGCTTGTGGTGAACAATCCCCCAAATGGTATTGTACACGGCCGTCAGCACAAGCGCGCCGCTGAAATAATTAACATTCCAGTAAGCGAAAACATAATACGCGACTGCGCCGAGAATCGCTCCCGCCAGAATCGGGATTTTTATAATGCGCGCTGACGTGGAGTGGTGCTGAAAAAGCGCCTGGTAAAAAAGCAGGACCGAGATGGAGAAAACCAATAGAACAAAAACTTCCGCGCCGTATCCGAAATGACGCACGAAACCGAATGCGGCGGCAAAACCGACGAAACTTCCATATAACTTCGCAAGAAAAATCAGCTGTTTTGAAGGCTTATTCGCCTCCGCGTGAGCCAGGAAAACTGTCTTCAAATACCAGAAACTGATGGCCAGTGCGAGCGCTGCGCCTAGTATGAAAACTCGTTTTACCGCTTGGTCAAAGGGATTAAGGTAAAGAATCACGGCCGTAAAGGCGTAAATAATCGTCGGGAGGATCAGATAATTCAAGAAATGGAGGAAATGGTGAAAATTGGCCATATACCGAAATCGCCTCTTCAGGGACTGCAGAAGAGTTTCTTCGAACCTGGCTAAAGAGGAAGTCTTCAGGTGCAAATCGAACACAAAAATCTGCCATATTATCAAAAAAAGATATCCGTAAAACGCTATGGCCGTGAACATTTCTATTTCGTAACCGCCCAAGGCCCGGCTCGCCGCTTCCAGTGAAAAAAGAGATGCCAGGGCTCCGGCCGCGACGATGATGATTTTTTGGGTTTTTAAACTGGTTATTTGTCTCATGGCTTAGATTTCCAATCTTCGGTATTCACACGCGCCATTGCGGTGCGCCGCTTGCCGGTCAATCTGGGCGAAGCCGTCTTCCGCGCAGGCCTTAATAATCGCTTCGATTGTCTCGAGAAGATCCGCTTTCAAATTCTCGACGTCTTTTTTTTCTCCGACGAAAGAAACTTTTTCCAGACCGTTTTCCAAAAACCAATACTGCAAGTCTGTGACTTGTTCCTTGAAAAAATCCTCCGCCGCCCATTGGTAGATCAAGAGCTGCTCTTTTTCGACCTTGTCTATTTTTCTGCGCGCTCCGGTCTTGTAATCAATAATGACCAACCCCTCGGGAGTTTCCTCGGCGCGGTCAATTTTACCGATGAATATGCTTTTCCCAAGCCTCATCCTAAACCACTCTTCGACATATTTCGGCTTTGGCGGCCGTACAGTCGTTTCTTCATAAAAAAACTTGAGGATTGAGTGCCCTTTCTCCCAATATTCCTGTTTGTTTGTTTTCGAGGGATACCAGTCGTCGATCCAGGACTGCTCGTAGAATCTTTCCAAAAGCTCAAATTTGGGCAAAGCGGCTTGGCCTCCCCCAAACAAGTCAGTAGAATTCTGCTGCTGTTTGATGTAGCGCACGAATTTTTCGAACGTGCTGTGGATGCTCTGGCCAAATGACGCGCTTGCCGTTCCCGGCGTCGGCAGGCCGAGCACATAGCGGTATTTATATTCCAAAGGACATTTTTTGAAAGCGGAAATTTGAGAAAAGGAAAAATTCTTCGGCACCGGCAGGGTGATTTTTACCGGCCGGGCCAGCACGGCCTTGCCCGTGGGTTTGGCTTTTTCACTTTCCGCGAGCTTGAGTTCGATCAAAAAACGAGACGGTTTTTTGGTGAGCTTGCCGCCGCAATCTGTCGCGCGCGTAAAATACAAACCGTCTTTTGCCCTCGTCATCGATACGTAAAACAACCGCCGCTCTTCCTCCAGATGAATATCTCCCTCCGGGATGATATCCTTGACCAACGCGGCAGGAATTTCGATCTGCTCGCGCCTCTCCAGGCTCGGAAAACGTTTGTCGACCAGGGAAACAACAAATACGTGGGCGAACTCCAGCCCTTTCGCCCCGTGGGCGGTCATGAGCTTTACAGCCTCGGGCCCGGCCTCCGGGTCTACCTCCAAATCGCCGTGGCTTCCGGCCTCAATTTCAAAGGAAAACTGCCGCATAAAATTCTTGAACGTCTTGTCCGGATGTTCGTTTTGGAATAATTCCATCTTTCTGACAAAACTTTCCAGATATTTCGCGTTCTGCAATCCCTGCGGCGTGTCAGTTTTGACTAGCTTCTCAAACTCGAGGTCCTTCGTGATGTTCACAAATACTTCGAGTATGTTCTTCTCGCTTGCCAGTTTCACGTGGCTGTCAAGGAGAGTAAGCAGTTTGCGGATGCTGTTGACGTCGTCCTTTTCAAGGGCGGGTATATTCGCGGCCTGTCTCGCGGCTTCGTACAAAGACAGGGCCTTTTTCTTGGCATGGTGTGACAGTTCCACGATCGCCTTGGGGCTTATTCCCGGCGTCGGGAAATTCAACACCCTGTAAAGCGACGCGCTGTCATGATGATCATCAAGCAGCCGCAGATACGCGATCGCATCCAGGATAATCGGTTTGTGGTAAAGGCCCCGATTCGCGAAATAAATATACGGCAGACCCCGGCGGTCAAACGCATTGATAAACGGGTCAAGCGCGTCGTGTGATCTGGCAAGAATCGCAAAATCATTCCACGTCAGTTGAGGATTCTGGTCCCTTAGTTGAGAAATCTTCTCGCCTACGAGCTCGGCCTCGGATATGTAATCCTCCGCCACAAACGCCTCGATGATTCCTTTGCTTTTTAAGTTGCTTTTCAATTTCTTATCAATTGAAAGTTTGGACTCAAGCCGGTCCGGGTCGTTTTGCTTGATAAATTCGTACGCCAAATCCAGGATTTTTTGCCCGCTACGGTAATTTTTCGTCAGGGAAATAAACTTTGCATTTGGGTAGTCTTTCTTGAAATGCAGAATATTCGAAATGGAAGCGCCTCGAAATTTGAAGATGCTTTGGTCATCATCCCCGACCACGGTAATATTGTTGAGCGGCTCCGATAAAATTCTGATCAGCTGGTATTGAGCGTAATTTGTGTCTTGAAATTCATCAATCAGGATGTATTTGTAGCGTCTTCTCAATTTTTCCAGAATGAGCGGACGGTCTTTCAGGATCTTCAGAGAATAATTTATGAGGTCTCCGAAATCCAAAAAACTCGATTCCAACAGAAGTTTCTGATAGACATGATAGGCGTTGGCGATTTCCTCGATGCGTTTAATCTCATCCGCTACCCCCTCCTTCGGTTCCTCCCCACTTGTGGGGGAGGCGAGGTGGGGGGTATCCTTGTCCAACCCCAATTTTTCCGCATACTCGAGATACTCGTCTGGCGTGATGAGCTCATCCTTCGCCCTCGAAAAATGGGAAACCAGGGCCTTGATGAATTTCGTCGGATTACCCAAAGGGCGGTAATAATCAAGTTGAAATTTTTCAAGGTTGTTGCGCACCAAAAGCCATTGTCCGACTTCATCAAGTACCTTGAAATCCGGCAAGCCGATCTCGAGGCCGTATTCCCTGATGAGTTTTTCGCCGAACGAGTGAAAAGTGGAAATTTGCAGATTGTAATACCCCAAAGGCAGAAGCTGATCCACTCGCTCTTCCATTTCCAAGGCCGCCTTCTCGCCAAAAGCCAAAGCAAGAATTTCCTCGGGTTTTGCGGCCTGTTCGATGAGATAGGCGATGCGGCGGGTTATCACGGTTGTTTTCCCCGTGCCGGCACCCGCTACAATTAAAAGCGGCCCCTCGGAGTGAGTCACCGCTTCAATCTGTTCTTTATTCAACCCCTCGAGGACCTTCGATTTGGCTTTGATTTCAAGCTTTGTCGCCTGCGTCATAACCCAATTCTACCACCTACGACCCACCATCTACAACCTGATCACTCCCCCATTATCATTTTACCCCAATCGCTCCAGGCCGAATCATCTCCTTTTTCATTCTGGTATTTTGACCAAAATTCTTCAGGCGTGATTATCTTTGTTCCATGGTATTCGTCAATATCCAGTACTTCCTTGTCGTTTGTGATGAGATATTCCGCGCCAGCTGAAACCGCGGACTCGATCAGTTTATTGTCTTCCGGATCAGATACGACATTTACCGCTTTATAAGTTTTTACGATGTTTAACTTCCTAAAAAATTCCTCAAGCAGTTCCCGATATTCCCTGTCCTTCACCAACTTCCGCAACATCTGCCGATTCTCGCTCATGGTCTGATGATTGGCAAAAGCCTCGATCCTCCCGTCAATCACTTCTTTGATAATCTTAAAAGCGTGAGATGATTCGTCGTCCGCCCCGCCGATTAGAATATTGGTATCGATTACTACGCGCATAATTTTGTCAGGATTACTGGACTCCTTTGGTGAATTATATATTATCCAAGGCACTCTCACCCCGTAGTTATCCAGCAGGATATACTATTGGGGTCTATTACAACTCTCATACAGTTTTGTCATTGCGAGGAGTAGGACGACGAAGCAATCCCATTGCCAGAAGCCCCATCCACCCGGCCACTATATCCCACACATCAAAACTGCGATACGGTAGCAACCCGCCCTGTATAAACTCAACCGCGAGCGCGTAAAGTGCGAGGAGCATGATTAGCGCTATCTTATTTCCCCTATATCCCCTATCGCCCAAATAAAGCAACCCCGCGAAAAGCGCGACATGAACCAGTTTATCCAGGCCCAACCCTGTCCGTTCCGCAACCGTAATCGGCGCGAAAAACAAACCCGCGCTAACCAAAAATTCGACCCAAAATAAAAACCGATAATTCATTACCCAATTATAGCACTTTCGGAAGCATTTTCGAGAGATAAATTCGTTACCGAGAGGATCAGCACCAACCCACCTATGATTTGCATAGTTGAGAGGGCCGCGTCAAGGAATACCCAGTTGACGACCACGGCGGCTGCGGGGAACGCCAGTTCCCCGATTGTGGCAATGCTGGCTTTTGTGAACCGCAAGCCTCGGTAATATATGAAAAGCGAGACAAAGCCCGCAAGCACCGCGATGATGAATATATAGACCCAGTCCTTGCCCGAAGCGGAGCCGATTTCAGAGAGACCTCCATAATAAACTTGCATCAGGAAAAGGAAAAATAAAGCCGTCAGAAACCTGACCGCGGTCATGGCCTGAAAACTGATTTTTTTGAGCACAACGCGCCCAAAGACGGTTGACCCGCCCCAGAAAAAAGCGGCTAGCAGAGCAAAAATTGCCCCTCGGGTTCCGCCTTCCAGACTGAACCCGCTGATTTTTATCTCGGGGAAAGTCACGAGATACGCGCCTAGCATGCCGAGGATCGCCCAGAGCCAAAATTTGCCGGAGAGTTTTTCTTTCAAAATCACCACGGCGAGAAGGATGGCGATGAACGGCTGAACTTTCTGCAAAAGAATTGCCACGGACGGGTTCAGATAATGAAAACTTTGGGTGAAGAGCACGGTCGCCAAAGCTGACCCCCCGAACGCAATAAACACAACACTCGCCCACTCCTTCCACGACAACTCCTTTAGTTCCCGCAGAAAACGCCACAAAAAAACCAACACCAGCGCCGCGATGGTAATGTGTTCCATAAACACAATCGTTGTGGACGAAAGATCCTGGGTTAAAAATTTACGAAACGGGGCGTCAACTGCCCACAGAAGCGCCGCTATGACTACGAGCCACGGTCCGGTTTTGTATTGATTCATCTCAATAAAAAAATTAATAATAAAATGCCCTTTCCAGGGCACTCATAAAAATTCCGCCTTCTTTCATCCCGACTGTAACGGTCGGCTCTGGAATTTCGCCAGATCGTGTCACCTCATCGGCGACTCGTGGGCTTTAACCACCGGTGGGGACTTAACACCCCGCCCTGAAGACAAACTTATACTATCA
>JAUYKH010000011.1 GCA_030700065.1 bacterium
CAGAAAAAATATCTCTCAAGCTGGGAAATAGGGACTTGATATGGCAGAACGAGTTTTTACACAAAGTTTCTCGGTTGTTGGAGCAATTATTGAGAAAGAGGGAAAAATTTTTCTGGTAAAAGAAAATCAGGGGGCTGACAAAGGTAAATGGAATCAACCAGCTGGCTGGCTCGACGTTGGCGAGGACCCGGTCGTAGCAATAAAAAGGGAGGTTAAAGAAGAAACTGGCTTTGATTTCGAGCCAACTTCTTTGGTTGGGATTTATTCTTTGGTGAGAAAAGATCGGTTACCCATGACTGGCTACACGCCGCACGCTTTAAAATTGATATTCAAAGGAAATATATCGGGTACAAACCACGATAGCAACGAAGAGATCGCAGAGGTCAGGTGGTTTGGCAAGGAAGAAATTTTAAAGATGGGGACTGACCAACTTCGGGATGAGGATATAAAACAGGAGGTTGAGGATTATTTCGCCGGGAGAAGCTTCCCATTGGATATTATTAGACACACCGTGCAAAAATGAAATTACTCGTTACCGGCGGGGCTGGATTCATCGGCTCAAACTTTATCAGATATTGGTTGTCTCATCATCCCAAAGATGAGATTGTTAATTTTGACAAGCTTACTTACGCGGGAAATTTAGAAAGCCTGAAGGATGTTGAAGGCAACAAGAACTATAAATTTGTAAAAGGGGATATAACTGACGCCGTTGCCGTTGAAAAAGTTATGGCTGGTATTGACACAGTCATGCATTTTGCCGCTGAGTCACACGTCGACCGCTCGATAATGGACCCTCACGTATTTGTGAAAACCAACGTGCTCGGGACGCAGATTTTGCTAGAGGTCGCACTGAAAAATAATATAAAACGCTTTCACCATGTCTCAACCGATGAAGTTTTTGGCTCCCTGCCTTTGGAAGGTAAAGACAAGTGGGATGAAAAAACACCTTACGCCCCGCGAAGCCCTTACTCGGCCTCAAAAGCCGCGGCCGACCATTTGGTCCGCGCTTACCATGAAACCTTTGCTCTACCAGTTACGATCACAAACTGCGCCAACAACATTGGTCCATATATGTTTCCAGAAAAGTTTTTATCCCTGGCCATCACCAACCTCATCGAAGGAAAAAAAGTTCCCGTGTACACGCCGGGCAACCAGATCCGCGAATGGCTCTATGTTACTGACCACTGCCGGGCAATTGATCTCATTTTGCAAAAAGGCAAAGCAGGGGAAACCTATTTCGTCGGCCCCGACAACGAAGAGCTCACAAATCTCGAGATCATAAAAAAGGTTTTGAAGATAATGGATCTCGGCGAGGAAAGATTGGAATTTGTCAGAGACCGCCCCGGACACGACCAGCGCTACGCATTGAACTGGTCCAAAATCAAAAAAGAACTCGGCTGGGAGCCGAGCATAAAGATCGACGGGGCCTTGGAAATGTTAGTGGCATGGTATCGGGACAACGAATGGTGGTGGCGGCCTCTGAAGGAAAAAAATAAGGATTATTATAATAAGCAATATCAACACAGATAACTGTAGTATGGTAGACTAGTCTACCATACTACGCATTCGACGATATGAAAATATTGATCATTGGCTCAAAAGGCATGCTGGGGCAGGCGTTGGTGAAGGTTTTTTCGGCGGGGAACGAAGTTCTGGCCTGGGACAGGGAAGAGATTGATATCACTGAAGCTCAAAGTTCAAATATCAAAATTCAAAATTTGAGGCCTGATTTGGTCATCAATGCGGCGGCCTATAACAACGTTGACGGGGCGGAAACCGAACGAGAATTGGCCCAGAAGATTAACGGGTACGCAGTCGGATATTTGTCAAAAACTTGCAAGGGGCTTGATATTCCGCTTGTCCATTACAGCACTGATTACGTTTTTGACGGAACAAACAGGAAAGGATATAAGGAATCGGATTTTCCAAATCCTGTGTCGGCCTATGGCGAATCGAAATTTTTGGGCGAGCGGGAGTTGCAGAAAAATACTGATAAATTTTATTTGATCAGGCTATCGCGGTTATTTGGTAAAGAAGCTTACATCGCGTCCGCCAAGAAGAGTTTCGTGAATCTCATGCTCGATCTGGCCAAAAATCACGCTGAACTGGAGGCGGTGGACGAAGAGATATCCTGTCCGACACACGCGGTGGATGTGGCCGAGCGAACAAGATATATCGCGGAAAGCAAACCAGAGTTTGGCATCTATCACGCGGCAAATGTCGGATCCGCCACCTGGTTTGAATTCGCTGCCGAGATCTTTAAAATAAAACAAATTGATGTTAAACTGAAGCCTGTCCCAGCATCGCGTTTTCCGAGGCCGGCCATGCGTCCGCAGCATAGCGTGCTTCTGAATACGAAACTTCCGCCAATGCGATCTTGGAAAGAAGCCTTGAAAGAATTTCTAATTTCCAATTAAACTAATTTCCCAAAAAATGAAGGGAGTTATTCTCGCCGGAGGCAAGGCAACGAGACTTCGCCCGCTCACGCTTGTCACCAACAAGCACCTTCTGCCCGTATACAACAAACCCATGATTTACTACCCGCTGGAATCAATGAAGAAAGCGGGGATTGAGGATGTCTTGATTATCACCAATCCGGAGCACGCGGGGCAGTTTGTTAATCTTTTCCGATCGGGAAAGGAATTTGGTTTGCGGCTTTTTTACGAAATTCAGGACGAAGCGGGCGGCCTTTCGCAGGCCGTAAATCTGGCCGAAAGTTTTGCCGAAGGCGAGCGGATTCTGGTCATTTTGGGCGATAATATTTTTACCCACGATCTCGCAGGTGCGGTAAAAAAGTTTGAGCGAAGAAACAGGGGAGCCATGATTTTTGCGAAACCGGTCGAGAATGCCAGGCAATACGGAGTGGTGGAATTGGACAAAAACGGCAAGGTTATATCCATAGTCGAAAAACCATCGGAGCCCAAATCCAAT
>JAUYKH010000023.1 GCA_030700065.1 bacterium
AAAACTTTTACCATGGCCAATGTCGTGGAGCGGATCAACAAGCCGACTTTGGTGATTTCCCACAATAAAACTCTCACTGCCCAGCTGGCGTCCGAATTCCAGGAATTTTTCCCGGAAAACGCGGTGCATTACTTTGTTTCCTATTATGATTACTACCAGCCCGAAGCCTACATTCCGCGTACCGATACCTACATCGAAAAGGAAACAGACATCAATGAAGAAATCGACCGCCTGCGCAACGCGGCCACGACTTCGCTTCTGTCGCGCAAGGACGTTTTGATCGTGGCATCAGTGTCATGCATTTACGGCCTCGGCAATCCGAGCGATTACTTGAAGCTTAGCCTTGAACTCGAAACTGGAAAGAATTACAAACGCGACAAACTTTTGCGGCGAATTGTGGATCTGCAGTACATTCGCAACGATATGGAATTGCGCCGCGGCGCCTTCCGGGTCAGGGGAGACATTGTCGAAGTCGTCCCGGCCAACGAGGATCGGGTTTTGCGGCTCGATTTTTTTGGAGACGCTTTGGAAAAAATTACAGAATTTGACGCGCTCACCGGCGGGGATGAAAAAACCTACACCAACTATCGGCTGTTCCCGGCCAAACACTTTATCACCACCCAGGACAAAATCCAGGTCGCCATTGAGAATATCAGGGGGGAACTGGGGGAGAGGCTGGAATTCTTCAAAACCCAAGGCAAACTTGTGGAGGCCCAGCGCCTCGAACAAAGAACGAATTTTGATATAGAGATGATGCTGCAGACCGGCTATGTCAACGGCATTGAAAACTATTCAAGACACCTGGATTTTAGAAAAGCAGGTGAACCGCCTTCAACTCTCATTGATTACTTCCCCGATGATTTTCTGCTGTTTATTGATGAATCGCATATGACCGTGCCACAGATTCGCGGGATGTACGAGGGGGACCGCTCGCGCAAACAAACCCTCATTGACTATGGCTTCCGCCTGCCATCGGCCCGCGACAACCGGCCGCTGCAGTTCAAAGAATTCCTCAAAAAAATTCACCAAACAGTTTTTGTTTCCGCCACGCCGCAGGAATACGAAATCGGCATGTCAAAACAGGTGGCGGAACAATTGATTCGCCCGACCGGGCTTCTCGACCCCGTGATCGAGGTCCGGCCGACGAAGCATCAAATCGACGACATCATTGAAGAAATCAAAAAGCGCACGGACAAACGCCAACGCACGCTCGTCACCACGCTCACCAAACGAATGGCCGAGGAGCTTTCCGAGTATCTGAAGGAGTTGGGTATTAAAACCCATTATCTCCACTCGGATATCGATACGTTTGAGCGTTTGGAAATTCTGCGGGATCTGCGCCTCGGTGTGTATGATGTCGTGGTTGGTATCAACCTGCTACGGGAGGGGCTCGATTTGCCGGAAGTATCGCTCATTACCATTCTGGATGCGGACAAAGAGGGATACTTGCGAAGCAAAACCGCGCTTTTGCAGGTAATGGGCCGCGCCGCGCGCCATGCGGAAGGACAAATCATCATGTACGCGGACCGAATGACTGGATCAATGAGGGCGGCGATCAAAGAGGTTGAACGGCGGAGGAAAATTCAGGAAGAGTACAACAAGAAACACGGCATTGTCCCGCAAACCATTCAAAAAGCAATTGGTGAATCTCGTCTGGCGGGTGGAAGAGTTGCTGAAGAGAAAAAAGAAAGCCTGGATATCACCAAGCTTGATAAAAAAGAAATCAAATACTATCTGGATGAGCTAAAAGATCGAATGGATCTGGCGGCAAAAAACTTGGAATACGAGAAAGCAGCGGCTTTGCGCGATGAGATTATTCAAATCAATCAGTCGCTAAGACGGCAAAAACACAAAATTTAGATCTTCGCGATTGCCAGCGAGAGCCTGGATTTAAGACGGGCGGATTTGTTCGCGTGAATGACCCGCTTCTTCGCCGCTTTATCAAGCTGTTTGAAGGCTGCTGATAAGGCTTTTATGGCTTCATCTTTTTTCTTCGCGGTAATGGCTTTGCGCACGGCCCGGACGGCGTCTTTGTATTTGCCGATCGTTGCCAGATTAATAACCCGTCTTCGGCGGCTCACTCGCATCGCTTTTTCTGCAGATTTCGTATTTGGCATAAAAATAGTTTAATGCTTTATGCGAAATAAATCAAGGGCTCGCTTGGCAATCCCAAACCCGGCATAATAAGGCTTGTTTAAAATTAGGTCTCTCGTACCGACACTCCGAATCTCCTTTCCTGTCACACCGAGTTTAACATAACGCGATTTGAACCGCGTGATGCCGGCCCAGGAGTGGTTTGGGTCATCGGCAGGGGATACTCCCCACATGTCATACCATCTTGAGCCCTGCCTCTTGACCTCGCGAATTGCCTCCCAGAGGACTAAACTTGGCGCGTTCGATGTTCGATCCTCGCCAGATGACGCGGCATAAAGATATGTTCCGGCGTCGCCAAAAATCATAATAATTGCGGCAGCCAAGATGCGCCCGCCGTGTTCGCCAACCAGAAGCTCGGCGCGGGGAATGTCGGGCGAGGGATTACCCGACATAAATATTGCTCGGAATTTCCAAAATCGCTCGTCTGGCCAGCTGACAATCCCGTCCCGTTTTGAAGTCTCCCGCAAAAGTTCAAGAAATTTTTTAAATGCCGCCTCATCGGCAGTCGCTTTTCTGACCTTCACCCCTTTGCGCTCGGCTAAGCGTATATTGTATCGGGATTTTTCGTGCATATTGGCCAAAAGCACGTCTTCGCTTTTGGTCAAATCAACCAATATCGTCCGCCCGGGCTCCATCTGCCGCAACAGAACCCTCGGCTTGCGAAACCGGCTTGGCAATTCAATATCATACGGCGGATTCACTCTGACAAACACGACATTCTCTTTTTTGCCAATCTCTTGAATTTTCTCTCTTAACTCATTCCATAATTCTTGGTTCTTGATTCTTGATTCTTCACCGATGGGCCCTTTTGGAATCTCAAGATACGTCCTCCCCAAAGGCAGCTTCCTCACAATCACCTGCGTTTGCAGATTTGGCAACTCAATCCGTTCGACCTTGTTTTCCAAAGCTGCCTGAAACTCTCCCCACTGCCAGGATTGTAAAAATGACGAGGGTGAACTGTTCACAATAATATATTTATTCCATGATTCTTGATTCATAATTCTTGATTCATTCGCTTCATTTCTTTCCAATTATCTCCCACCTTGGCTTCGACCATCAGGGAAACCTTTAGTTTGTAAATCTCGCTCATAATTTTCACTATTTTAGGCACAAAAGTTTCGACTTCGTCCGCGGCAATTTCAAATACCAACTCATCGTGCACCTGTAAAAGGAGGCGGCAATTCGGGTTCGTGGTT
>JAUYKH010000024.1 GCA_030700065.1 bacterium
ATTTGGCGGGAGCTGGGACGGGTGGCGACAGCCGTCTCGGCGGGGCTCATGATTGTGGTCGTATTATTTTTCTTCGACCGAAATCTGTTTCCGTCGCGGCTCATCATTTTGATAGGTTGGTTTTTGGCGATTTTCCTCGTGGGATTGGGCAGGATTGTTTTGCTCGTCATCCAGCGGCAAATGCTCGCGCGCGGAATCGGCCGCCACCGGCTCGTGATCATTCAGGGCGAAAACAATCATAGTATCATTGATGAGATCGAGCACGATTCAAAGCTCGGGTACAAGATAGTTGCGCGTCTGCATTACACTGATGATATCGAAGATCGTATCGAGAGCATGCACAGACAGGAGCGGATCGATGAGCTCATGCAGGCCGACATGAAACTTGGCGACGGCGCGGTATTAAAACTCGTTCAGATCAGTGAACAGCTGGGGATCAGATTCAATTATCTGCCCAACATCTTGGAAAGTCACCGCGCGAATGTCGAAATTGATGTGATCGGCAGTATGCCGATTGTGCGCCTGCACCCCACACCCCTGGACGGCTGGGGCAAGGTCGTAAAAAGAATTCTCGATATCGTTATTTCCGCGATCGCCCTCCTTTTGTTCGCCCCAATTTTTATTTTAATTACGCTGATTATAAGGTTCGATTCGCCCGGGCCGATATTTTTCCATCAGCGGCGCGGGTCGTCTTTCCACAGCTTTGAATTCTACAAATTTCGTACCATGAAAACCGAGCTCTCGGAAGGAACAGCCGAGGGTGACAGGATCCGAGCGGAATTGGAGACGCAAAACAGCCGGCGCGGCCCATACGTCAAAATCAAGAATGACCCGCGGGTCACCGGCATCGGCCGCGTCTTGCGGCGTTTCAAGTTCGACGAACTGCCCCAGCTCTGGCACGTCCTGCGCGGGCAAATGAGTTTGGTGGGGCCGCGGGTTCATATGATACGGGAAGTGGAAAAATTTGAGAGCCGGTATAAAAAGATTTTCACCACGATCAAACCCGGGGCGACCGGGTTGGCGCAGATCAACCAATTTTACAATCCCGAGTTGCCGTTCGATGAGGAGATAAAACTTGATTTATTCTATATAGAGAACTGGTCAGTCTGGCTGGATATGTATATTATTTTCAAAACCATAGTTTTGCTGTTTACTTCGAGCCCGAAGGAAGATTATTAGTGTGAGAGTCGCGTTGGTTCACGAATTTTTAGTCCAGCGCGGGGGAGCGGAGCGCGTGCTTCAGAGCCTGCACGAACTTTTTCCCCAGGCGCCTATTTTTACCTTGGTGCATGATCCCCTGAAAACCGAGGGGTTTTTTTCTAAGTGGGACGTCCGGACGAGTTTTTTGCGGAAATTTCCCCGCGGCGTATCGAACTATAAATGGTATCTACCGCTCATGCCCAAGGCGATTGAGAGCTTTGATTTCAAGGGATACGATCTGGTAATCTCCGATTCTTCGGCCTTTGCCAAAGGAATAATAACGCACAAGCCGTCAGTGCATATTTCCTATTGCCACACGCCGACAAGGTATTTGTGGCAGGAGATGGACGATTATGTCGCGAATCTTGATTATTCGCCCGTGGTCAAGTGGGTCGCTGGGCAATACCTGCCGCGGCTTAAGAAGTGGGATTATCGCGCGGCGCGAAGGCCTGACTATTTTATCGCAAACTCACAGACAGTGCGCGAAAGAATCAAAAATTATTATGACCGAGATTCTGAAGTGATATACCCGCCAGTTGATACCGGATTCTTTACTCCTACAAGCCACCAGCCCCCACCTAAAAGCTATTATCTCACCGGTTCGCGGCTCGTGCAGTATAAAAGAATCGATCTGGTTATCGAAGCGTTTAACCGCCTGGACACGCCATTGATCGTCGCAGGCGATGGGCCGGAGCTTGAAAATTTAAAACGAAAAGCCAAAAACCCGAAGATCAAATTTTTGGGGGATGTTTCAGACGAAAAATTACGGCAGTTATACCAAGGCGCCAAAGCCTTCATTTTTCCGAGCGTGGAGGACGCGGGGATAATGGTTTTGGAAAGTTTGGCCTGCGGCACGCCAGTGATAGGGCTGAACGCGGGCGGTACGGCAGAATTTATCAGAGATGGAATTGAGGGGGCACTGTTTAAAAATCAAAGCGTGGCGGAGATTATTGAAGTCGTGCGAAGGTTTGATACTTTGCAATTTGACAAGGCAATTTTGCGGCAACGAGCTTTGGATTTCGATCGGAAGATATTTAAGGGTAAAATTAGGGATTTCGTACGGGGTATCATAGATTAGTCTATGATACCCAGATAGCCTTATGCGTGTATGAGAATTGGAATTGACATCAGGGCTTTGATGGAGGGGAGGACGACGGGGGTGCAGGTTTATATCACGAACTTGCTTCGCGCGATTTTTGAGATTGACCGCGATAATAAATATATTTTATTCGCTAATTCGTCCCGCGATATCCGCGATGTTTTGCCGCAATTCCAATATCCCAACGTGGAGCTGAAATTGTTTCGCTATTCCAACAAAATTTTCAACATCGCGCAAAAGTTCGGGTTCCCGAAAATTGACCGGCTCCTCGGTGGGGTCGATATATTTTTTTCTCCCCACTGGCGCGCAGTCGCCCTTTCAAAGACTGCGCCGCTCATTGTAACATTTCATGATTTGTCATTTGAGATCGTGCCGAGTTTTTTTACGCTTTGGCGAAGAGTTTGGCACAAGTTTATGGATTATGAGCGCGCCTCGAAAAGAGCGAATAAAATAATCGCGGTCTCGGAGAATACTAAGCAGGACCTGATTAACCTATATAATGTTCCGGCAGACAAGATTCGTGTTATTTATTCAGCGGTTCACCCGGCCCAACCAGCTGATTATAATCCAAAATATTTTCTATTTTTTAGCACGTTTGAGCCGCGCAAGAATTTGCAAACAGTACTGACGGCCTATGAAGAGTATTGTGAGACAAGCAAGGTGAAACTGCCTCTGGTTCTGGCAGGAAGCTCGGGATGGAAAAACAGCCTAAAAATACCAACGCATTTACAAGACAATATCAAAGTCTTGCAAAATGTGTCAGAAGAGCAGAAAATCAGACTGTACGAGCAAGCAGAGGCCTTGCTTTTTTTGAGCTTCTACGAAGGATTCGGCTTTCCGGTCCTTGAGGCGGCATCGGCGGGCGTCCCGGTCATCGCGAGTGCTATCCCTAGCCTCCTCGAGATCGCTTCTGATTTTGCCATATTTGTCAGTCCGTTTCGTTCGTCCCAGGTTGCCGCGGCTATGATCAGCCTCGAAGAAGACCAGGGTTACCGCGATATGATGCGAGCGAGAGGACTGGAGGCGGCAAAAAAATATTCGTGGGAAAAGACCGCGAAGGCAACCTTGGAATTATTTAAGTCGGTTCGGGTATAATAGACTAGTCTAATGAACCATATGCGTATAGGCATCGATTGCCGTATGGCAGGCACCGGAGAGGGGATAGGACGGTATTGTGAAGAATTAGCCGTGAATTTGGGCGCGCTCGATTCGGAAAATACATATTATCTTCTGACAAACGAAATTTCCAATTTCCCCGCCCGCCTGGACTTCGTCCACGCGAAGTCGGGCAGGCAATTTCCAATTTCCAAAACCAATTTCCATATTGTTAAGACGAGGTCGAAATATTATTCCTTCGCCGAGCAGACGAAGCTTGTCGGCGAATTGAGGAGACTGAAACTCGACCTCGTGCACTTTACAAATTTTAATTTGCCGATTCTGTATCCAGGGAAATTTGTAACAACTATCCATGACGTTATTCATCACTCTTACCCAGGCAAAAAGATGTCGCATTTGTTTCACCGCTTGGCATACCGCCTTGTGATAAACACGGCCGTGAGAAGGGCCTCAAAGGTCATCGCCGTGTCCGAAGCGACCAAAAATGATATTGTTAAAGTCTTTGGCATTTACCCGAACAAGGTGAGCGTAATCCATGAAGGAGTAGATCCGAATTTCACTGTGAGACCTGTGAGCAAGGACGGATTGGATAAAGTAAAGGCGAAATACGGAATTGGAAAACCCTATCTGCTTTTTGTCGGAGTTTGGCGGCAATACAAGAATTTGCCCCGCTTGGCGGCCGCATTTGATATACTGAAGGAGAAGTACGGCCGCGATTACGAATTAGTCCTTGCCGGCAAAATTGATCCTTTTTATCCCGAAATCGCCAGAGAAGTCTTCGCTGTCAAACATTCTAAGGATATCAAGGCGTTAGGATATATTCCTGACGCGGACCTTCGAACATTGTATGTCGGGGCGAAGATATTTGTTTTGCCGTCGCTCGTTGAAGGATTTGGGTTGATTGGACTCGAGGCCCAGGCCGCGGGCGTGCCGGTTGTGGCGTCTGATATTCCGGTTCTGCGGGAAATTTTAGGTGAAGGAGCCATATTTTTCGATCCGTCGAGCGTGGAAGATATTGCCGGGAAGATCAACCAAGCTTTGTCTTCCCAGAGGGTTTTGGACGAGCTTTCTCAAAAAGGCAAAGCGAATGCGCAAAAGTTTGATTGGAGGGAAACCGCGCGGGAGACACTACAGGTATATAGAGAATGTGGAATTTAGAATATTGAATATAGAATCATGAGCCAAAAAGAAATCGGCAAAAAATTGGTTTTTGAAGGAAAATTGTTTCGCATTTGGCAGTCTGAAAATGAATTTGGCGATGGCCGTCGCGCGACATATGAATATACGGAGCATAAAAATGGTTCGGTCGCCGCGGTAGTATTGGACGACAACCAAAACATTTATTTGACTAAAGAATTCCGGGTTGCACTTGATCAGACAACTGTTAATCTGCCGGCAGGAGGATTCGATCCGAAAAAAGAAACCCCCGAAAATGCAATTGTCCGTGAGCTTCGAGAGGAAATAGGCAAAAAACCAAATAGAGTGGAAAAACTGTTCAATCTGCAAGGCGGTGGTTCGTGGATTTGGCCACAATACTTTTTTTTGTGCACGGATCTTAAAAATGCGCCGCTCGCGGGGGATTGGGATGAAGATATTGAGGTGATAAAAATGCCTTTTCGTGAATACCTAACAGGCATATTGAGCGGCAAAGCCTCCCGACATGGCGACTTTAAAGCCGCGATTTTGACCGCGAAAAAGCTCGGGTTAATAGAACTTAAACAATGAGAATTTTTTTAGTGGGTGGCGGGACGGGAGGACCGACGGCGCCGCTTCTGGCGGTCGCCGAGGCTTTGCACAAATTGCGCCCGCAGGCGAAATTATTTTTTGTCGGCACCGCGAAAGGGCTTGAAAAGAAATTTATCGAAGTAGAAAGCTTGCCCATGGAATATTTGAGGATTCCGGCCGGCAAATGGCGGCGGTATTTTTCTTTATTGAACATCATCGATATTTTCAAGACGTTATTTGGCCTTTTTAAAAGTCTGTGGCTTATCTGCAAATATCATCCTGATATAATTTTCGGGGCGGGGAGTTTCGTGCAGGTGCCGGTCGTGTGGGCGGGATATTTATGCCGCGTGCCTGTCGTCGTGCACCAGCAGGACGTGATACCCCTGCTTTCGACGAGACTGACTTCACCATTCGCCCGAGCCGTAACCGTGAGCTTTGATTTTACAAGCAAGGAATTTTCGAATTTCTCGGGACTATTCAAAAAAGTAAAAAAAACAAAAATAGTGTGGACGGGCAATCCCGTCCGGCACACGATTCTAGGCGGCGCGGCGGATAAAGCTAGAAAGACATTCGCTCTTAATTCGGATTATCCGGCCGTGTTGGTATTGGGTGGAGCGGCGGGTTCCGCGCGGCTCAACGAAGTCGTGATCGAAGCCTTGCCGGAACTCGCAAAGTACGTGCAAATCATTCATTCCACGGGCGGCAGGATTCCAAAAGGGAAAAAACCGGATTATCCTCACTATCACCCGTATAATTTTTTAGGACAGGAGCTTAGAGGCGCCTACGCCGTTGCCGATCTCGTTCTTTGCCGGGGGGGGATGTCCACCATCGCGGAGCTATCGCGGCTGGGGAAAGTCGCGATCATAGTACCGCTTCCTGACAGCCCGCAGGAAGAGAATGCCCGACTGTTGGCGCATTTCAAATCCGCCGTCGTGGTTTTCGAAGAATTTTTTACTCCGGAGCTGTTCGTGAAACTGGTTCGAAAAATATTGTGGAGCAAGGAGATGCAAGAGGTATTAAAAGATAACATACGAAAAATTATGCCTGTTGACGCGGACAAACAGATTGCAAAACTTCTAATCAAAATATGCGACAAAGACCAAAAATAGGCCTGGCGCTTTCCGGCGCGTCGGGGCGGGCCATCGCCCACATTGGGGTTTTGGAAGTCCTGCGGGAGCATGGCGTCCCGATTGATTATATTTCGGCTTGCTCCTCTGGAACCGTTATCGCTGCTTCATACGCATGCGGCACCCTGGACATGATAAAAGAAAGGCTTTTAAAAATTGACAAGCAATCTTTTTTCCAGCTTCTAAATTTGGAAAAAAATGGCGAGGGAATTTTCAATCTGGATAAGGTTGAGCAGGAAATAAAAAAATATACCCTTGGCAAAAGGTTCGAAGACGTCAGGCCGATGCTAAATTTCGTCGCGTGTGATCTTGATTCGGGCGAGGGAATCGGCCTGACGCTTGGAGATCTGGCCAGGGCATGCCGTATCAGCTGTTCTGTTCCAGCGCTTTTTCCCCCAGAGCACTGGGGCAATAAATTGCTTGTTGACGGCGGACTTTTCAGCCTCGTACCAGCCGATCAGGCGCGGGGAATGGGGGCTGATATTGTAATCGGAGTAGATATTGCGGCAACGCCTTATGCTTTTAAAGAAAGTTACGTACACGTCTGGCGCGGGTATAATTATTTGAAAAATAGCATACTGCTTCGTCCGTTTCGCTATATTTTTAACATTTTTAATAATGTCTACGAAAACTCTGTTAAAATAATATTTTATAACCAATCTGATTCACTGGCAGAGGAGCTTAACAATAATGACCTGGATCTCTTTACGATTTTGGGGCGGGCCATGAAAATTGCTTCGGAGCGGCACAAAAACGGCAAGTTGCCTGTCTGCGATATCATGCTGTCTCCTGACGTAAAGCATATGGGAAAAGTCCAGCTGCGTAAATCAAAACTGATGTATTATGAGGGCCGGCGCGTCGCTTTAGAGGCTATTCCTAAAATAAAAAAACTTATCGAAGATTTTAAGGCGGACCATAAATTGGAGGCAGTATTACAGAATGCCGAACGAAGTTAAAAACATTTTCATAGTCGGTATCGGAGGCATCGGCGTGTCCGGTATGGCGAGAATTTTTCGCGCCCAGGGAAAAGTTGTGTTTGGATCGGACATCGACACCTCGGAAATAATCGAGGGATTAGAAAATGAGGGCATTAAAATTTATCGCGGTCACGCCGCCGAGAATGTCAGTAATGATATTGATTTTTTAATATTTTCCCAAGCCGTTCCAGAAAACAATGCCGAACGAGAAGCGGCCAAGGGACTCAACATCCCGCAGTTAAGCTACCCCGAAGCCCTGGGTAAAATGGCGGAGAATTATAAGAAAGTTATCGCTGTTGCGGGCACGAACGGCAAGACAACCACGACCGCCATGATCGGTTGGGTTTTGGATCAGGCCGGCATGGACCCGACGGTTGTCGTGGGCAGTAAGGTGTTGGCCTGGAATTCAAACGCTCGGATCGGCGGGAACAAATATTTAATTTTGGAAGCCGACGAATACCGCCGCGCCTTTTTGAACTATCACCCTGATATCGCGGTAATTACCAATATCGAGGCAGACCATTTGGATTATTATCGCGATCTGGAGGACGTCAGGTCCGCATTTGAGGAATTTAAAAATAATATCAAGCCTGGGGGCGTTGTGATCGGCCCCGAAAACATCCCCCAATTACCCGAAGACGTAAGGCTCAAAGTTCCCGGATGGTTCAATCGCGCCAATGCCGCCGCCGCATTGGCGACCTGTAGAGCGCTGGGTGTTCCTGACGACAAAATAAAGTCGGGACTAGAGAGTTTTGCCGGCACTTGGCGCAGGTTTGAAAAAGTCGGCAGAGTAGGGGGAACTGATGTCATTTCCGACTACGCTCACCACCCCGCGGGAATTACGGCAGTGCTCGACGCCGCACTCGAGGTCTACAAAGACCCGACGCGAATCTTGGCCGTGTTTCAACCGCATCAACACAATCGTACAAAAAAGTTGTTTAAAGAATTTGTGGCCGCTTTTTGTTCAAGCAGGGTTAACAATATTATTATCTCGGAAATTTTTGACGTCGCCGGCCGTGAGGAAGATAAAGATCAGAACATAAGTTCTCAAGACTTGGTAAATGAGATTCGAAAATGCGGGAAGAACATAGATTACGCAAGAGATTTGAAGGATTGCGAGGAAAAGACAAAAGCCGCATTGCCGAATTACGCCGCCGTTATTTTCATCGGCGCCGGGGACATCTGCAAGGTAGCGAATAAACTGGTTGTGGATGAACAAGAAAGATAATGTATCATAGACTAGTCTATGATACATTAAGACGCGGGATACAAGTGATGAATCGGCATTTTAAGGAAATTGAAAAGATGGCCTTGGCATTCTATTTGAAAAAACCGATTTATGTGTTGAGAGATGTAAAAGAATCACACCCGTATCATGAGGAGATTGTGGGTATGAATTCAATTTTTTTGAAAGAAAAAGTATGATTAGGGTTAAAAAGGGTTTTCCCTTGAAGAAATTCACGACCATTCGCATTGGCGGGCTAGCGAAGTTTTTTATCGTTGCCAAGACAGAGAACGATTTGATCGACGCCGTGGCGTTCGCAAAAAAAAAGAAATTGCCTTGGTATTTGGTTGGTGACGGATCGAATTTGATCGTGGCCGACCGCGGCTACAAGGGCGTTATTATTCAAAACAAGATTGAGAAGTTCGCTCGCCAGGGGAGGGAAGTAAGTGTCGGGGCGGGGAATAATCTTCTCAAGTTTATTTTTAAACTTGATCGTTTAGGTTTTGCCGGCATGGAGAAGATGGCCGGGATCCCCGGCACGGTTGGCGGGGCAATTTACGGGTGTGCGGGAGCGTACGGGCAGGAAATAAAAGATGTGTTGGTCCGGGTGCGCGTTTTTGACGGCCAAAAGTTCAAATTATTAACCAAAAAGCAGTGTCAGTTCGGGTATCGTGAAAGCATATTTAAAAAACGAAAGAATTGGATAATTACCGAGGCGACTTTGAAGCTTGGGGCAGGGGACAGGTACCAGCTTCTTCAGACCTCCCGTGGTATTATTAAACTTCGGGGGCAGAAGTATCACCGCGGCTTGCGCTGTCCAGGCAGTTTTTTCAAAAATATCAAGCTAGAAAATGTAAAACCGCGGGCGCTTCGAGAGAAATTCCTCGAAAAAGTTGATCCCGCCAAAATAATCTACGGGAAAGTTCCGGCCGGGTATCTGCTTGACCAAATCGGGGCCAGGGGAATGCGACAGGGGAAGATTCGAGTCGCTGGCCATCATGGAAACCTCGTCTACAATCCGGGCGGCGGGAAGGCGAGCGAGGTTGTTATCCTGTCGAAGAGGCTCAAGGCCCTTGTCAAAAACAAATTTGGCATTAAAATAGAAGAAGAGGTCCAGTATTTATGAAAATTTTGATCAAAGGCACAAATCTGGAATTGACCGACGCGCTCAAGAGTTACGTCGAGGAAAAAATCGGCCATTTGGAGCATTTTTGGGACGAGATTCTGGAGGCGCGGGTGGAATTGGACCGCTCCACGCATCACCAGACCGGGTTTTTTCGCTGCGAAGTCAATCTGGACGTGCCCCAGAAACACCTCTTGAGGGCCGAGAGTACCGAAGCCGACCTCTATGCCGCCATTGACACGGTGATTCCGAAATTGCGGGAGGAGATCGAGAAAATCAAGGGCAAACAACGGTCCCAGGACCGCAAACTAAGACGTTATATGAAGAGTGTTTTTGCCTGGCGGCCGTGGGGCCGGAGAAAAATTTGACTTAAGTAATAAAATTTTGGTAACATTTTTTCACTAGCTTTTTAAAATTAATAATTAGATTCCCGCCTCCCGCCCGCCTGGACTTCGTCCATGCGAAGTCGGGCAGGCCGCGGGAATGACAGAAATGTAGGACTATGATCGCGACAAAAATATTTTTCACGAAGGGCGTGGGTCGGCACAAAGAATATTTGACTTCGTTCGAACTCGCCCTGCGCGACGCCGGCATTGAGCCTTTGAATATAGTTACAATCTCAAGCATCCTGCCTCCGGGCTGTAAAAGAATACCGCGGGAGGAGGGTTTGAAACTGCTTCGACCCGGACAGATCGCCTTTACGGTTATGGCTCGAAACTCGACAAACGAGCCAAATCGTTTGGTGGCGGCATCACTGGGTATAGCGTCGCCTGCCGATCCTGCGATGTACGGCTATTTGTCAGAGCACCATCCATTTGGCGAAACTGACCAGAAAGCGGGGGAATACGCCGAGGACTTGGCGGCGACGATGCTGGCGACGACTTTGGGCATAGAATTTGATTCGGACAAGGCCTGGGACGAGCGCGAGCAAATCTACAAAGCGTCCGGAAAAATTATCAGAACGACAAATGTCACCCAATCTGCGGAAGGGGATAAAAACGGCCTGTGGACCACTGTTCTGGCCGCCGCGGTTTTGGTGGATTTTGCCGGCCTGGAACAGATAGAAAAAATGCCGAGTCTCTATGATGTCAGAGGTTCGATTGGTTCAAACAACCAAAATAAAAATGCCGGAAATCCCAAATAATTTTTTGGGGATCGCCGAGGGTGGCCAAGAAGAAGCCGAAGTCCTCGTTTTGCCTGTTCCCTTCGAGGCGACGACTAGCTATGGACACGGCACGAAACAAGGGCCCGATGCCATCATCAAGGCTTCCCAACAAGTCGAGCTCTTCGATCCGGATCTGGGTAACGAGCTGCAGGACCTGGTCAAAATTACAACCCTCAAACCCATTGCGAATCGCGCGGAAATGGCGGGCGAAGCCGAGAAGTTCGTCAACAAATTTTTGATTTCACTCGGCGGCGAGCATTCAATCACCCCGGAGCTTATCCGGCCCTACGTTAAAAAATATTCCAATTTGTCAGTTTTGCAAATTGACGCACACACTGATCTAAGGGACGTATGGGAAGGATCAAAAAATTCTCACGCCTGCGCTATGCGCCGGATCCAGGAGCAGGGGATAGACGCAATCGTGCAGGTTGGCATACGAAACACGGCTAAAGAAGAACAAAAATACGTCAAAAAAGAAAACATATTTTGGGGAGACAAGTTTGATGTCGGCGAGGTGATGAAGCGGCTCACCCATGACGTTTACCTCACCTTCGACGTAGACGGTCTGGATTTGTCGATCATGCCGGCGACGGGCACGCCGGAGCCAGGCGGTCTGTCTTATGATCAGGCGCTTAATTTGTTGCGTGCAGTGGCCCGAGAAAAGAACCTTGTAGGGGCGGACTTTGTCGAACTCTCGCCGATCAAGGGTATTCCCGCTTATGATTTTTTGGTTGCGAAACTTATTTATAAGTTGATCAGTTTCAAATTTCATGCCTAAATTGACGAAAAAACGCCTGCTGAAAGAACCCATCGAGCATATTGATATCAAAAAGCTCGATGTCAGACGGTTGATCGAGGCGTACTCAAAAATGTCGTTTTCCTCCAGAGACCTCGCGCGGGCGTCGGAAATTTACAATAAAATGCTTTCCGACAAGAAAGCGTCCGTTTGGCTGACGATTGCCGGTTCCACAAGCGCCGCTGGCTGTATGCAGATTTACGTGGATATGGTGAAAAACAAGATGGTAGACGTCATTGTCGCAACGGGCGCCTCGATCGTGGACATGGATTTTTTTGAAGCCCTGGGCTTTCGGCACTACAAGGGAACGCCCCACGTAGACGACAGTATGTTGAGGCGGCTTTATATTGACCGGATTTATGATACTTTTATCGATGAGGAGCAGTTGCAGGTTTGCGATCAGGCTGTTACGAAAATAGCGGATTCTCTCCCGAGCCGGCCATATTCTTCCCGCGAATTCATCCGCGAAATGGGAAGATACCTGACTCGGCACGCCAAAAAGAAAAATTCGCTCGTCCAAGCCGCGTACGAAAACAACGTGCCGATTTTCTGTCCGGCGTTTTCCGATTCGTCCGCCGGATTCGGCCTCGTCACGCATCAATGGAAAAACCCCGACGAGCACGTGAGCATTGATTCGGTAAAAGATTTTCTTGAACTGACAAAAGTCAAATTGGCAAGCAAAGATACGGGTCTTCTGATGATTGGCGGGGGAGTGCCGAAGAATTTCGCGGCAGATACCGTGGTATGCGCTGAAGTTTTGGGCTATAATGTTCCGGTACACAAATACGCCGTGCAGATTACCGTGGCTGACGTTCGAGACGGCGCGCTTTCGTCCTCAACCCTCAAAGAAGCCAGCTCCTGGGGCAAGGTCAGCACAGTCCATGAGCAAATGGTTTACGCGGAAGCCACGATGGCTTTGCCGATCCTGGTCGCGCATGCGTATCAAACAGGACACTGGACACGCAGAAAACAGCGAAATTTCAACACACTGTTCAATTAATTAATCACATTTCACGAAGAGCGAGCGGCGCGCCCAGTATTAAGCTGCGTTGTGTTAGTGGTCATTCGTTTTACATATATTGTACGAATGACGAATTCCGTGATAATATTACTTTATCCCCCTCCCCCATGATCACACGATCTCAAAAACCTATTGAAGAATACATTCTCCCCTTCCTGGATTATTGCGAGATTGAGAAGGGTTTATCAAATAACACGCAAAAAAACTATAATCAGTATCTAAATTTATTTTCAAACTGGCTTAGAAAATCAGGTAAGCGTAATTTATTGCCAGTTCAGTTAACAATGAAAGATATTTGGGATTACCGGCTCTATCTCGCTCGAAAATACAAAACTCCTCGGGGCGGATATTTGTCAAAAAGGTCCCAAAATTACTACTTAATAGCCTTTCGGGCTCTTTTGGATTATTTTAGTGATAAGGATATTATTTGTCTCCCCTCTTCAAAAATAAAACTGGCCAAAGAGCGCGATGAAAACCAAATAACGTTTTTAGAGTGGCCAGATTTAAAAAAAATATTTTCCATTCCAGACACATCTTCATTCGCAGGTTTGCGTGACAGGGCAATTTTGGAAATGTTTTTTTCGACTGGAATGCGCATTTCCGAGCTTGTGTCTTTGGACAAAGATTCAGTGGGACCCCTGCTAGAAAAAAATATTACTCAAACCCTCGAATTATCTATTGTCGGTAAGGGTAAAAGAGTGCGTACCGTTTATATATCGCCGCGCGCGGGGCAGTGGATCAAAAAATACCTACTTGCCAGAGTTAACAAGATTGTCAAACCTCTTTTTATTAATATTCACTCTAAAAATCCTGACGCGCAACGCTTGTCGCCGAGGTCCATTCAAATAATGATATCGAGGTATGCGAAGCTGGCGGGTATTTTCAAAAAAGTGACGCCACATACCTTAAGGCACAGTTATGCTACGGATTTATTGACCCATGGCGCAGACTTAAGAAGCGTTCAGGAATTTTTAGGTCATAAAAACGTAGCCACGACGCAAATCTACACGCATGTTACCAATAAACGATTGCGTGACATACACGAAAAATTTCACGGGGGCAATATCGATTAGCAACTTTAATGAATGGAACCGGAAAAATGACGGAATTACTTTAGGAAGTCCATCGGATTATAGGTATATCCGTATGGAATCTGATAGGGGCCGTATGTGTTTTGATAAGCCCCTTGCTTTATGCCAAATCCCTCTTCGTCAAAAATTGTAAAATGCAAATGGTAGCCTCGTTCCGGGCCATACAAAAGCCTCGTGGTATTGCCCGTGTTTCCTTCATAGCCGACGAGATCGCCAGCCTTGACTGATTGTCCCTCGGACACCACAAAACGCTGCATATGGCCATATAACGTGTAGATGTTGCTGATTTGTCCATCCTTGCTCAGAGTATGTTTTATTACAACCCAGTTGCCGTAAGCAACCGTGCCTGCGCCGGTAGCGTAAACCACCCCGTTGCCGGCCGCGTAAATTTTGGTTCCTGCTGGTGCGGCAATGTCCAGCCCATTGTGAAACGTATATCCCAACGCCCTGAAGCCGGTATTCCCATAGCCTTGCGTCAAAATGCCTGACATCGGCCAGGTCAAAAGCCCGCTTATCGGCGGCAGGGTTTTGTCTCCCAGCTGACGCCTGATCGAGACCTCAATATCAAAAATTTCCCGCTCTACTTGTTCCTGCCTTTGCGCGGCTTCGGAGAGCAGACTTTGGTATATTCTCTCCTGTCCGCGGCTCTGTGCAAGAAGCGTTTGTTTGTTAGTCCTTTGTTCTTCGAGCGATTTTTGCGAGGTATCAAGTTCATTTTTCAAGTTTTGCTGTTCCCCAAGTTTGGAGACGAGTTCCGCCTTCTGCTGTTCCAGTTGTTCCTTGAGATCCTTGATCGCCGTCAAGATTTCCTGGTTTTTTTCCTGGAGGTTGGTCGCGTACTGCACCTGGTCGAGAAATTCAGAAAATGTGTCATTCCCCAAGGTGATTTCCAGGGGGTTTGCCGAATCATATTCATTGATCAGCCGCAGGTTTTCAGCCAAATATTCCTTTTGTTTGGCAATCTGCTCTGTCTTTTGCCGGATCACGACTTGCTTTTCAATGATTTCAGATGAGAGTTTCTCGATTTCCGCTTCCACCGCCTGAATTTTGACCTCGGTTTGCCGGATATTCAGGTCAAACAGGTCGACCTCGTTTTTGAGCGAAGCATTTTGTTTCTGTTTCTGCACAATCTGCTTTTGCAGATTTTCGATTTGCGCGTTCAGCTCGTCAAGCAATTTTTGTTTCTCTGACACGTCGTCTTGCAACTGTTCGACTGGCGTCAGGGCCGCGGATGTCCCAAAAATGACGAAAAAAATTGTCGCGGCGACGATGGTTTTTATTTTAATGTTTCGTTTAAGTTTTTGTCTCACGTGGTGATCTTTAGAGATTATATTGTAGCAAAAAAGTCAAATTTTGTCAATGGCTTTTTGAATTCGCTTTAGTACTGTTTCTTTTCCGTTTTGCAGGCAAAAAAATGCTTCCAGGATTTCGAAGGGGCCGGGCGAGGCCCGAAGCCCGGTTAGTGCCACCCGTAGCGGCCAGAGCAATGTCCCCTTGTCCCCTTCCCCGATCTCCTGAAAGAATGTTTTTTCAATTTCTTTTTTAGAAATTGAAAATTGAAAATTGAAAATTATTTTTTTCGACACCTCGAGAGATTTTTTTATTTCCTCACCGGTCATATCTTTCCAACTTAATAGGTCTTTGTTGTATTCAGGCTCTTGAAAAAAGTATCCCGCCCTTTCCCCCACTTCAGACAATTTGTTCAGCCGTCCCTTTTCAATTTCGAGTATTTTTTCAAGAAATTCTTCGGGGTAGGGCGACGTATCAGTTACAGGGAAATACCTTTGGGCATATTTTAATAATTCGGAGAGCGGTTTTTCCTTTATGTAATGACTGTTAAACCAATTCAGTTTTTCAAGGTCGAACACCGCGGCTGATTTGTTGACCTTCTCAAGATCAAAGGCTTTGATTAATTCGTCGAGCGAGAATATTTCCTGCTCCGTTTTCGGGTTCCATCCCAGAAAAGCGATGAAGTTTAATATCGCTTCCGGCAAATAACCTTTTTCCACATATTCTTTGACGGCCGCGTCGCCGGATCGTTTCGATAGTTTCTGGCGTTTTTTGTCGACCAACAAGGGAAGGTGCGCAAATTGAGGTACCTGCCACCCGAATGATTTATAAAGCAGAATATGTTTCGGGGTTGAGGGAATAAATTCCTCGCCGCGGATCACATGCGTGATTTCCATGAGGTGGTCGTCAATGACGTTGGCAAAATTATACACCGGGTAGCCGTCAGATTTCACAAGAATTCCGTCATCGAGCGTGCTGTTGGCAACTTGGATTTTTCCATAGACCAAATCTTCAAAACTCGTGATCCCCTCCTCCGGCACATTCTGTCTAATTACGAAATGATTAGACCCTGAGCCTGTCGAAGGGGCGGGGTTCTTCAGGCAGTGCTTGTCATACCGAAATGGCCGCTTCTCCGCCTGTGCATGTTTTTTGAGATCCGCAATCCGCTCTTCGGAGCAGCCGCATTTGTAGGCATCCCCCTGCGCCACAAGCCTTGAGGCGTGTTCGTGGTAAGTTTTGAGCCGTTCGGACTGAAAAATAGGGCCTACATCCCAGTTAAGTCCGAATGTCCTAAGCGTCTCTTTGATGTTTTCAACCGCGCCTCGCACTTCCCGACTTTTGTCCGTGTCTTCGATGCGCAAAATAAATTTGCCATTATTTTTTCGCGCAAACAAAAAATTAAAAAGCGCGGTCCGTAACCCGCCGATATGTAACAATCCCGTTGGAGATGGGGCAAAACGAACAGTTGCAACCATAGCTTTAATATTATAAACTTAAGTCAGTTTCGCGGCAAAGATTGTGTAGAAAAACAAGGAGGGAAAAATGATATTCTTTTTTATTGTTCTCCCCACTATTGCCTTTTCGTGGGCGGCCTTGCTTCTGTTTATATCCTGGGTGCTGGGCACGACATTCTCGCTCTGTCTTTACTTCGCGGCAAAAGTATTTGGAGTTTTACTACTGGCAATAGCCGGTTTGTTAATTCTGATGTCAATTGCCGCACCACGCCGGCCAACAGGCGTCGTTTGGTTCTATATCCCCCCCCCGCGAAACTGATTTCCTCGGGGGTCCGCTTTTATTGTGTAATAGATAAGCCCGAATGTACCCTTCGAAATGCGGCCTATTCTCCATGGCTGGGTTATGAGCCGCCAGAGCCATTCCAGGCCCCTTTGAGCCCAAAATTTGGGCGCTAGGGGCCTTTTTATCGCCAAATAGTCAAATGTCCCACCCAGGCCGATTGCCAGTTTAACGCGAATTTTGGGGAGATTTTTATATATCCATTTTTCCTGGCGTACGGGGCCTAACGCGACGAAAAGCAAGTCAGCACTCGAGGAGTTGATTTTTTCTGTCATTGCGAGCGAAGAGAAGCAATCCCCGGAATGTTGAGATTGCTTCGGCCCAGCGGCCTCGCAATGACAATGATTGAAGTTTGGACTATATGTCCCCGCAATTCTCAAATTCGGAAATCTTTGTTTGAGCCTCTCCCCTGCTCTCCGCGGCGTATCGCCAACCCCACCCAACAAAAATACTGAATAGTTTTTTTGCTCGGCGAGTTGCGCCAAATCCCAGACAAATTCAGAGCCTGAGATTTTTTCCGGGATGGGGTCGCGGATCGACCGCGGATCAAAGATAATTGAAGACAAAGAGATGAGAAGCTTCCATAAAACCTGAAACCTGAAACCTGAAACCTGTTTCGTGTTATATGTTTCGTGTTTTAAGAAGTGCGCTGCCCAAAGCACGCCGATTCCGTCGGCAAGCGCGAAATCCGCCGAATTCAAAATCGTGCGAAATTGTTCATCCTTTTGCGCGGCGACGACCATTTCCGAATAAGGGGTCGTGATAAAAACCTGTTTGTAGGTCAGAATGTTTTTCAAGGTATGCAGAAGCTCTTCCCTCGTGAGCGCGTCGATTTGGACACCCAAGACGTCTACCTTTGACATTTTCGTCATTGTAAAGAGAAGCTTTCGATGAGTATGTGGGTCGCGGCTCCCGGAGTGAGCCTGCTTTCGTAGAGGTTGATTTTCTCAACCCTGAACTCCATGGGCACGAAGTCATTGGTAACATTATCTTCCATCGGCCTGCCGGTTTTGGATTTTGCCAGAAGAATGTGTGGCGCGTAGCGCTTGCGCTCGCGCTTCGCCAGCCGCGCTCCCCTGAAAATCCTTTGCAAATCGGATTGAAGATTTAGGAGTCGGACATTTTCCTCCGGCAGAAACCAGAGCATATCCCGTTCCGGTAGCGGGCGGCCGAGTTTCAGCTCGAACGCATCAGTGAGCAAAACAGTTTCAGAAAGAATCTGCTTTGTCTTTTTGATTTGTTCTTCGTTAATATCGCCGAAAAAGATCAAGGTGATATGAAAATTGTCGGGTTTCATCCATTTGATCCATCGAACCTCCGGTTTTTGAATATTTTTTAGGTAAAGTTTTACATCTTCCGGCAAATCGACGCTCAAGAAAATACGTTTGGTAAGCATGTGTTTATTATATATAATTAGTACAATATGAGCGAATTCAAAAAAATCATCAATGTCATTCCGCTGACCAGGATCGGGCTTGGCAGATCGCAGATATACAGCTACCTGGTGCCGCTTAATCTCCAGGGGTTTTTGCGGCCGGGGCAATTGGTCAAAATTCCCCTGGGGACGAGGGACTCTTTCGGCGTTACGAGCTCGTTTGAAATGTACCGCCTCGCCCCCGAGATCAAGGGTTATAAATCTCTGGACGGACTGGTTGATTCGACACCGGTCATATCCGAAAAAAATCTGGCGCTTGCCAATTGGATTGCAAACCACTGCGTGGCGTCGCTGGGGATCGTCGTGAAATCCATGATTTCTTTTCATGCCGTCAAGGCCAAAACACCCGAATTGATCGGATATGAAAAATTTGATCCTGACTATGTCCTCACCGAGCATCAGCGCGCGGCCCTTTCGCGAATCGTCAATTTTTTGGATACAAATTCAACGTTTCTCGTGCACGGCGTGACCGGATCCGGCAAAACCGAAATTTACATGCGGGTGATGCAAAGAATTCTGGAACGGGGCAAACAGGCCATCATGCTCGTGCCGGAAATATCTTTGACCTCGCAGGCAATCGAACGGTTCGCTCGCAGATTTGGGATGGACCGGATCGCGTTTCTCCACAGCAGGCTCAGGCCTTCGGAAAAAAGCTGGATGTGGGAGAAAATCCGCTTGCAGGAAAAGCAGATAATCATCGGCCCCAGATCCGCGGTATTTGCTCCAGTGCAGAATTTGGGGCTCATTATCCTTGATGAGGAGCATGATTCGTCTTTTAAGCAATATGATCAGAATCCCAAATACCATGCCCGCTCGGTCGCCAAAAAACTGGCGGAACTTTGGAACTGTCCCCTGCTCCTGGGAGATGCTACCCCGTCGGTGGAAACGTACCATGAAGCAGTCACCGGACAGGGCGTGCTTTTGACCCTCCCGCACCGCATCAAGGCGGATATCGGGCTTCCGCGAGTGACGGTCATTGATATGCGAAAAGAGATAGCGAGGGGCAATTTTTCGATTCTTAGTGAGTTTCTCAAATTATCCATCCTCGACCATTTGAAGAACGGAAAGCAGATTTTGCTGTTTCTGAACCGCCGCGGGTCGGCCACCTTTGTGATGTGCCGCGATTGCGGGCATGTCGCGACTTGCGGCAATTGCGCCTCCAATCTTGTCTGGCATTCTTTCTCGAAAAAATTGCTTTGCCACCACTGCGGCCGGGATTATCCGTATCCGGAGCTGTGCCCCAGGTGCGGCGGTGCTCGCATCAAGCACTTCGGCGTGGGGACGCAAGCAGTCGAAGAAGAACTCGGAAAATTTCTCAAGAAGGAATTGAAGCAAAAAAAACAGCCGGCGGTGTCGCGCATGGACAGCGATTCGGTCGCCACGCGCGGGGCGGCCGGGAAAATATACGAAGAATGGTCAGCCGGGAAAATTAATATTTTGATAGGCACCCAGATTATCAGCAAGGGTTGGGATATAAGCCGGGTGGGGCTGGTCGGCGTTATTTCGGCGGATACGTTTTTGCATTTGCCGGACTTCCGATCGAACGAGCGGACTTTCCAGGTCCTCACCCAGGTCGCGGGCAGAGCTGGACGCGGCGCGGACAAAGGGCTAGTGATCGTCCAGACATACAATCCGGAAAACATGGCCATTGAGAGTGCCAAAATGCACGATTACGAGAAATTTTTCAAGATTGAAATCAGGGAACGCAAAAGGCTCGGCTATCCCCCGTTTTCGCAACTCGTCAAATTGACGTTCCGGCACGAAAAAGCCGATACCGCGAAAGAAAGAGCCGGAGTGGCCGTTCAAGGCTTTTTGAAAAAGAAGGTTGGCGGGGTTGAAATACTGGGTCCGGTGCCGGCTTTTATTTCAAAGCTTCGAGGCAAATATCAGTTCCAGGTGATTTTGAAGTTGGAACCCTCCCTGTCCGTTGATTTGTACGGTTATTTGCGGGATATTTCCGCGGACGTGGACATTGATGTCGACCCGGAGAGTTTATTGTAGATTTCGCTTTAATGTTTTAAGATTTAAGAATGCCAAAACAACTTAGACTGCGCACGCTTCCTAGCGAGGAAAGCACGCTTCGCGGGAAAAATTTGGAGATCCAGTTCCCGTTGAGCGCGGAGATTCTGGATCTGATCGAGGATATGAAACTCACGGTCAAGAAAGCGCCGGGCATCGGGCTCGCCGCGCCGCAGGTGGGAAAAAATTTGATGCTGGCCATAATTAACCTTGAGGAATTGGGGGTGAAGCCTTTTGCCATAATCAATCCGCGCGTGATTTCGAAGTCGATAAAAAAAACCGAAATGGACGAAGGGTGCCTGTCTATGCCGGGGCAGTTCGGGCCGGTCAGGCGGCCGGCCAAGGTAGAGGTATCAGCGTACAATGAACAGGGCAAAAAAGTTCTCATCAAAGCGGGCAAACTCCTGGCCAAGGTTTTACAACACGAGATCGATCACTTAAATGCGGTTTTGATAATAGATAAGATGGAGAAATAAAGTTGAAAATAGTTTTTTTTGGCACTTCGGAATTTGCAGTCCCGGCTCTTAAAAAATTGCGCGCGTCGCGTTGGGAGATTGCATCTGTTGTCACCCAGCCGGATAAGCCAGCTGGTCGAAAGCAGGAACCCCTCCC
The DNA here is from genome assembly GCA_030700065.1 of bacterium. GTDB lineage: Bacteria > Patescibacteriota > Doudnabacteria > UBA920 > 2-01-FULL-46-14 > JAUYKH01. Next base: position 20,816 of record JAUYKH010000024.1, read on the forward strand.
TTCGCCTATCAAAAAAGCTGCGCAGGAATTGGGTCTGTCAATATTCGAGCCAGAAAAATTGGAAATTGAAAATTGGAAATTGAAAATTCCCGAAGCGGATTTGTATATAGTAGCTTCCTACAGCAAGATAGTTCCGAGTGAAATTCTCCGAATCCCCCGCTTCGGGGCTCTGAATATCCATCCTTCTCTGCTTCCGAAGTACCGCGGTCCGTCGCCTATCCAGACAACCATTCTTGATCGAGAGAAAGAGACCGGTGTTACCATAATCAAATTAGACGAGGGAGTGGATCATGGCGACATTGTCGCAAGTTCAAAACTCAAAGGTCAAATTTCAAAATTGAAATACAAAGACGTGCATGATCAGTTGGCCGCGCTTGGCGCGGAATTGTTGATTGAGACCTTACCCAAATATGTAAGCGGCAAGATCAAAGCTAAATCACAGGATCACAGCAAGGCCACTTTTACAAAAATTATCACCAAAGACGACGGCCGAATCGATTGGAAAAAGGCCGCTGAAGAAATTGCCGCCCAAATTCGGGCATTTCATATCTGGCCGGTTGCGTGGACTGTGCTCAATGGCAAGCGCCTGAAAATATTCGAGGCGCTTTCTTCACCCTCTCCGACCTCGGAGAGGGGCCCGGGTGAGGTTACGGATACTTCAGACGGGGCAATCAATGTCCAAACCGGTGATGGTATTTTATCAATCAAGGAGCTTCAGCTCGAGGGCGGCAAGCGCCTAACCGCGCGAGAATTTGCCAACGGCCACCCTGGATTAATCGGCAAAATTCTGGTATAATCTTTTCGATTGCCCGGTAGCCAAGCGGTAAGGCAGTGGACTCTGAATCCACCATCGTAGGTTCGAATCCTACCCGGGCAGCCACATCGCCCGAAGGGCGATTTTTTGTTATCATGAAACCATGGAGCACAAAATTTTTGTCCCTCTCAAGAAATTTTTTTCTGGCGTAACTATGTACCGCCTGATGCTGTATTTTCTGATTATTTTGGTTGCCACGGCCGTTGGCCTAAGCGTGGCGGGAAAGCTTCCGTACGACCCGGTTTCCATTCTGGTGAACGTGATTTATCTCTGCGCCGTCTCGTACCTGTCAAACAAGTTTTTTGCGAAGGTTTTCAGGACAAAAGAAAATTCTGAATCGCAGTTTATCACGGCCCTTATCCTGTCTTTGATTGTCGGCCCAGTTGATCCAACCAGCAACATTCTCTTTTTGACGTTCGTCGCGGTAATCGCGCAGGCATCTAAATATCTTATCGCGTTTCGCGGGAGGCATATTTTAAATCCGGCTACCGCAGGGGTGCTGGCCACTGCCCTGATTCTTGGCAAGGGCGCGAGTTGGTGGGTCGGCACACTCCCAATGCTCCCCTTTGTTTTTTTGGGCGGAGTGATAATGATTCGCCAAATCCGCCGCTTCCAGCTCGTCTTGTCCTTTCTTGGCGTTTATTGCGGATTACTTTTCATTGATTCACTGCTCGTCGGAAGAGGTATCAGCGTCTTTGACCTACTGCAAAATTTAATTCTCCACAGTCCCCTGCTTTTTTTCAGTTTTGTTATGCTTGTCGAACCTCTTACCAGTCCAACGTCTAATCGCCCGCGAATTTATTACGCGGCCCTCGCGGCAATTTGTTTGTTCTCATTCCAAAAATGGTTAAATGTCCCCTATAGTCTGGAGTTGGCTCTCGTTGCCGGGAATATCTTTTTTCGAATTCTCAAACCAGATCTGCGCATGACCATGAGGCTTTTAAAGAAAGAAAAACTTTCGAATAATATTTTTTCTTTCTTATTTGAACCGCAGAAAAAATTTGATTTTATCCCGGGACAATTTTTGGAATGGACGCTCTCTCACGAACACGCGGACAGTCGGGGCATTAGACGCTGGTTTACTATTTCCTCATCCCCCACCGAAGAGCATATTTGGCTTACTACCAGGTTCGCGGATAAAGGCAGTACCTTTAAACAGAAACTGAAAAATATGACCGAGGGCGATGAGATCATTGTTTCAGGTTTGGCAGGAGACTTTGTTTTGCCAAAGGATCTTTCCCGACCAATGGTATTCATCGCCGGTGGAATTGGAATCACGCCCTTCCGGAGCATGGTCAAGTATCTGCTGGATAAGGATTTAACAGCCGACATTATTTTGCTATACTCCAATCGAACAGCGGCGGACGCGGTATTTAAAGAAATTTTTGAGGAGGCGAACAACCGTTTTGGCTTGAAAACTGTTTATACGGTCACGGATGAAACGCCGCCGGGGTGGCAAGGCCGCAGCGGCTTTATTGATCAAGAATTTATCAAGGCCGAGGTGCCTGATTATCAAAAACGTCTTTTCTATATCTCCGGCCCCGAGCCGATGGTGGAGTCTTTCGAAAAAATGTTGGGATCAATGGGCGTACGCGAGGAAAATATCGAGAGGGATTATTTCCCCGGGTACACGGATACCCAACAGCCAGTCTAATCATTAATTTTTAAAAAATGGACGAACAATCACCTTCTGACGCGCCTTCTGCGCGCGAGCTAAAAAAAGACTATCGGGAACAAAAACAAAGCAGAATCAAAAAATTCAGGGCTTTGCGCTGGGGCCTGGCGGGAATGATTTTGGTCGCGGCGGGGTTGGGGCTTTGGTGGTTTTATGGTAATTCAATTGACCAGCAGCCCGGAGATTCAGGTATATTGGGTTTAACGGAAAACGAATGGATTCACGGAAACAGTGAAGCGGCGGTGACACTTGTTGAATACGCTGATTTTCAGTGTCCGGCCTGCGGCGCTTATTATCCATGGATCAAGAACCTGGAACAGGATTTCCCGGATAAACTGGCGGTCGTTTTCCGGCACTTTCCCCTGTCAGCCATTCATTTCAACGCCTTACCCGCGGCTCGCGCCGCGGAAAGCGCGGGACAGCAGGGAAAATTTTGGGAAATGCATGACATGATTTTTGAAAATCAGCAAGAGTGGTCCACATCATCGGATATCGAAAGTATATTCAAGCGGTATGCGGAGCAGTTGGGGGTCAACGTCGAGCAGTTTTTGATCGACTACAACGGCAAATCCTTCGACGCTAAAATCAAAAACGATCTGAAAAGCGGAGAAGCGGCCGGTGTTTCCGGAACCCCGACGTTTTTCTTGAACGGCGCCAAGATCAACAACCCGAGAGGCTACGAAGAATTTAGGAATTTGATCGAGCAGGCCGCGATCAAGCAATAGTCATGGCCAAACTTCGCGGGGCCGCAATCATTTTTGCCCTTACGAGTTTTTTGGGCATGGTTGACGCCGCTTACTTGACGCTGTCACACTATCGAAATTTTATTCCCCCCTGCACGTTGGTCAATGGATGCGAGAAAGTGCTCACAAGCGGATATTCTACTTTTGCCGGCATGCCGGTGTCGCTCTTCGGACTTGTCAATTATTTGTTTCTGTTCGTGCTTGCCCTCGTTTTTCTGGATACCCAAAAGACGCGCGTGATCAAATTCGCGGCCAAATTTTCCGTACTCGGTTTTCTCGCATCACTGGTGCTTGTTTATCTGCAAATTTTTGTCATCAAGTCCCTGTGTTTTTACTGTCTTGTGTCTGCGGCGGTTTCGACGCTTCTCTTCGCGGCGGGATTATTCATTTTACTGCAGGATCCGAGGTTATCCACACCAAATTTTGACAAACAAAGCTAGCTGAATTTTAATGTATATATGATAATTCTCAAGAAAGCATTTGCAATATCAGTCTGCGCGCTGGTTTTGGCCCTGCCCGTAGCGGCGCTGGAAGACGCCACATCCACACGGTCCGTTGATCGAGTGGAAGCAAGAAGGGAAACAATAGAGCAGAGGAGAACAGAATTTGAAGGAAGAGTTGAGCAGAGACGCGCAGACCTCAAAACCCGCATCGAGCAAAAGCGTGCTGAATTGAGAGAGCGGCTTCAGACAATTCGGGACGAAAATAAAAGGAGAATCGTCGAAAGAATTGATAGACAAATGGATGCGCTAAATGAAAGGATGCTCAAACATTTCGAGGCGGTGCTCAATAAGCTGGAGGGAATTTTATCCAGAATTAGCGATCGCGCCGATCGGGCGGAATCAAATGGTAGCGATGTCTCGTCCGTCAGATCAGCAATTACCGAGGCGCAAGACAAGATAGCCGCCGCGAGGAGCGCTATTACAAACCAAACAGGGAAAACTTATACGATAGAAATAACCGGCGAAGAGAGATTGAAAGTAGATGTCGGCAGCGCTAGGCGGGCCTTGCATTCGGACTTGGTCAAGGTAAGAGAAACGGTAAAAGCCGCCCACGCAGCAACAAAAAATGCCGCGACAGCCCTGGCTAAAGTGAAACCGATTACAAGTCATCCGGAGGCAACGTCAGCGCCCGAAACAGAGGAAGAAGAATAATTATGACAAAAAAAAATCTCATTTTAATAATAGTGCTGATATTCGCGGCTGGGTTTGTGCTCTGGCTTTCCTCGTTGCGGTCAGACCAGAC
>JAUYKH010000005.1 GCA_030700065.1 bacterium
CAATGCCGTAAGCCGCGGGGCCGGGGTTGCCCCTCGCACCGCCGTCAGTATAGATGATTATTTTTTTATTCTCCATCGCTGAATTTCAGATCAACAACGCGAAGCTGAATATTTTTATGCCCGTTCCAAACATTAAATTGCGGCTCACAAATAATATCAATATACGGGTTGGCGGCTTGCAGTCTTTCCTTCCAGAAACCTAGATTAAATCCGATGCACCCGATTTTCTGGTTTTGTGATTCCACTGACATGCGCAGATGTTTGCCTTCGCTTACTGTCGAAACCGTCGCGGGGGCGAGGTTGTTTATGCGAAAGCGCGGGCGCGGGTTGCCAATCCCAAATGGCGTAAATCTTTCAAGCATCGCGATAAAATCTTCGGTCAAATCTCTCAAAAAAATTTCCGCCTCATAATACAGCGCGGGCAGGAGACTTTCGTCGCTTAAAATATCATCCGCGTAGGCTAACAGATTTTTGTGAAAAACCTCGATGTGCTCGTTTCGTAAGGTAAAACCGGCTGCCATCGGATGCCCTCCGTATTTTAGCAAAATCTCCCTGGACTGTCCGATCGCCTCAACAATATTGAAACTGGGAATGCTTCTGGCCGAGCCCGTCGCCTCCATCTCGCCTTTTTCCAAAATCAGAACCGGGCGATAAAACTCTTCCGTCAATTTGGAAGCCACGAGCCCGACGATGCCCTTCGGCCATCCGTCTCCCGCGGCCAGGAGAACCTTTTGATTTCCCAAAAGGCCGAGCTGTTCCCGCGCTTCGCTTAAGATCTGCTCCGTGAGTTCCTGCCTGCGGCTGTTGAGTTCATTGAGCTTTTGGGCCAGTCTCGCGGCCGCGCGCTCGTCATCGGTCAAAAGCAATTCCAAAGCCAGATTGGCATGTTCAATCCGGCCGGCGGCATTGATCCTGGGGGCGATGATGAATCCGATTTTATAGGTATCGAATTTGTCCTTCGAAATACCTGCGACTTCAAAAAGGGCACGAAGTCCCGGCCAGCGGGTTTTGCCCATCACTACCATGCCCCAACCAACGAATATCCGATTCTCACCCAAAAGGCTTTGGCAATCCGCCACTGTGCCGATGGCCACGAGATCCAAGAGCCACTTCTCCCATCCTGCGGCAATTTTCAATTTCCAATTTTCAATTTCCAATTTTCGGACCAGTGCCTGCACTAATTTAAATGCAACTCCAACCCCAGTGAGGTCTTTAAAAGGATAATTATCATCCGGGCGATGGGGGTCAATAACGGCAATCGCCTCCGGCACTGCTCCTCGCTCTAGCTGATGATGGTCGGTTATTACGACATCCATCCCCAGATAATTCGCGAGGGTGACGGAATCGAAAGCATTAATACCGCAGTCAACGGTAATAACGAGCTTGGTCCCGCGGTCTGCTAAAAATTGCACGGCCTCCGGATTGACCCCGTATCCTTCCGTGTTGCGGTCAGGAATGTAATAATTAACGTTTGAATAACCCGCGGCTTGAAAAAATCTCAAAAGCACGGCCGCGGCGGTAACAGCGTCGGCGTCGTAATCGGCATAAACTGTGATCTTTTCCCTCGCCGAGACGGCGGACGCAATCCTCAAGACCGCCTTGTCCATATCTTTGAGCAGAGATGGATTAAACGATTTTTCGTATTTCGGGTCCAAAAAATCCTCAATCGCCTTGCTGTCCCGAAGGCCCCGGTTATGAAGCAGCTGCCCCAAGACGTCGTCCGTGACCCTTTCCCGGCTTTGCCAAATTTTTTTCATTTCTTGATCTCAATTGGCGGGAGGCTGAATTTTCGAAAGTCGCGAAATCGCACCAAATCCGGATTGATCAAGCTTAGCAGAATAAATGCCACAAATATTATGATCAGGCCGATAAAAGCGGAGGCGATTGAGTCCTTCGCGGCCTCGACCTGCGGAGCATTGCCACCGGCCGTCATATAACTATAACCCGCCAGGACGATCATGAGCAAAGCGACAATCGCCCCCAAACCCAGGGAGAGCAGATAAATTTTCTGAATGCACGATGCCAGGCCGTCTTTTGTATTGCAGAAATCTTCAAAACCGGTCGGCGAAAGCGCCGTCGATGTGGCGGTCTGCGCGAAAACCGTCGCTGGAATAGCGATAATGCTGACTAATATCAGAAAAGCCAAAATTTTGTTCGATTTATTCATTTCGTCTGTTCCATGAGAACCGGCATAAGTGAAGCCGCTGTCATTTCCTCGGGCTTCTTCAGCCCCATAAGATCGAGTATTGTCGGCCCGACGTCCGAAAGCACGCCTTCCGGCGTCATTGTCGTCAGCTCAAAATACCCCTTGCCTTTAATAACTTTTCGCTCAAGCCCACGGCCTGCCGCGATGAGGGGCACCGGGTTGGGCGAATGTTCCTTGTCAATTTGACCCGTAGCGGGATCCAACTCTTGTTCGATATTGCCATGATCAGCCGTGATCATGAGGCAGGCGCCGTTTTGCATGACCGCCTCAAAGACCTTGCCCACAATGCTGTCCACGGCTTCTACCGCGGCAATTGACGCAAGCTTATTACCAGTATGCCCTACCATGTCCGGATTTGCAAAATTTGCCAAAACGAAATTTGTACCTCCGCGTACCTTTTCGATAACGGCTCGGCCGATCTTGTCAGCGCTCATTCCCGGTACATCCTCATATCTTTTCTCATATGACGCGGGCGAAGTTAGGATTTCCCTCTGTTCACCCGGCCAAGGGCCTTCCCTTCCTCCATTGAAAAAAGAAGTAACGTGGGCGTATTTTTCGCTCTCGGCAATGTGAAATTGGCTGAAATTATTCAGGCTCAATGTCTCGCTGACGCCATTTCTTATTTCATCAGGAGGAAAGGCCACCGAAACCGGCAAATCTTTGTCATACTGTGTCATGGTAACGTAATGCATATTTTGCAAATACGGATATTTTCTCGAAAATTTATCAAAGGACGGGTCGGCAAAACTTCTTACCAGCTGCACCGCCCTGTCGGGGCGAAAATTAAAAAAAATTACGGCGTCGCCTTCGGACACGCTCGCCACGGCTCGCGAATGCTCGTCTACGACCACGGTCGGCGGTATCGTTTCGTCATAAATTTGTTTCTCGTAATATTGGCGGATGGCTTGCCTGGGAAACACGGTTTTCTCGCCTTCTCCCAAGACCATGGCCTTGTAGGTTCGCTCCGTTACTTCGTAGTGTCCGCCCCGATCCATGGAAAAAAACCGGCCCGTGATGGTTGCGATTTTTCCGACTTTGAAGTCAAAAAATTTGCGCGTCAGTTTGTTCAGGGTCTGGGGGGCAATCTTCGGAGCGGAATCCCTGCCGTCCGCGAACATGTGGACAAAAACTTTTTCCACGTTTTGCTGCGACGCCAAAGACAGCAAGGCGTACAAATGCTCTTCAGCCGCGTGCACCCCTCCGGGACTTATCAGTCCCGCCAGATGCAGTTTGGAATCATTTTTTTTCACATGTTCGATTGCGGCCGCAAACGCGGGATTTTTGAAAAATTCTCCGCTCACGATTGCCTGGCTGATCCGCGGCAAATCTTGACTGACGATCCTGCCGGCACCCAAATTGAGATGGCCCACTTCCGAATTGCCCCGCTCACCCCACGGAAGCCCCACGGATGGCCCCGAAGCCTGCAGCGTCAATGACGGAAAATGGTTGATGAGATAATTTATATTCCTGACCCCGGCCGGGGTTATCGGATTTCCTTCGGATGGCGAAGCGACCCCGAATCCGTCGAGGATTAGAAACACGAGCTGTTTAAACTTTAACATTAATTTTGGATTTAAGTAGCGCTTCAAGCCCTGGGAAATCTCTGCCTGCCAAAAAATCAAGCATCGCCCCCCCGCCTGACGAAACATGATCGATGTATTGATCCAAATGCCCTCGCCTGATGACCTCGAGCGTTTCGCCACCGCCCACCAGGCCAAACACCGAAGTTTTGGTGCGCGAGGCAAACAGCCGGGCAAGCGCGAAAGTGCCGTGTGAAAATTGCTTGCTTTCAAAATATCCCATCGGGCCGTTCCAAACCAAAGTTTTCGCTTCTTTGATGTATTTGCTGTATTCCTGGATTGTTTTAGGGCCGATGTCCAGAATCATCTGATGCGGCTTGATTTGATGAGGCAGGACGCATTCCGGCTCCCCGTCTTTGGCCGTACTGACAACAACATCGAGGGGCAGTTTTATTTTATCCTTGTGGTTGCGCCAAATTTCGGAAGCAACCTTCTCCTCTCCCACTTCCGCCAGGACTGATTTCCCCACATTAAAACCGCGGATTTTGAAAAAAAGGCTCGCCAACCCGCCACCCAAGAGGATATGGTCCGAGAGCTTAGCCAAATTCGAAACAGCCGGCGCTTTGTCCGAAAGTTTTATTCCGCCCATCATGATAACAACCGGTTTCTTGGGGTTGACGAGCACCCGCCCCAAAGCACTGATCTCTTTGGCAAATTCAAATCCCGCCACGGCCGGAAGAAATTTTGTGATCGCGTCGATTGAGGCATGTTTCCTGTGGCTCGCGGAAAAAGCTTCGTTGACATATGCTCGGCCGAAGCTGGCCAGCTTCTTCGCGAATTCGGGATCGTTTGCCTCCTCGCCCTCGTAAAAACGCAAATTTTCGAAGATCGCCGCGTCCTTCGCCCGCATCTGGTCCAGGAGTTTCTTGAAATCGTGCTTTAAAATATCGATCTTGAAAAAATACAAATGCGGGATCGGGTAATCCGGCAATTGTTTGACTTTCTCATCAACGATAATAAATTTTCGCTTCCATACCTCTGCCAATTTTTTGGCGACAGGCTCAATACTGGAATTCTCATCCCAACCGGACGGCCGGCCCAAATGACAGATAATTATCGGGGTCGCGTCCTTTCCGACCAGAAAATCCAATGTCGGCAGCGCCCCTCTGATTCGAAAATCATCCTGGACTTGCCCGCGTTCAACCGGGACGTCAAAACCGGCGCGGACCAGGATGCGCGCCCCGCTTTTGATCTCGAGATCCTTTAGCGCCGGTAAGTTCATTGATCGAAAAAAATTACATGATCACACTGATCTGTTCCACCAGCCGATTCGCGTACCCCCATTCGTTGTCATACCACGCGAGCACTTTGACCAGATCTCCGTCAACGACCCGGGTAAACTCCAAATCAACAATGGCCGAATGGGTATTGCCAACGATATCCGAGGACACGATCGGGTCCTCGGTTACCGCCAAAATTCCTTTGTAGCGCGGGTTCGCGGCCGCGCCGCGAAACATCCGGTTTATCTCATCGGCGCTCACGCGCCTTTCTACCAAAAAAGTAAAATCCGTAAGAGAGCCGACAATGGTTGGAACCCGCACCGCGATGCCGTCAAATTTACCCTTAAGCTCTGGGAGCGCTTCAGTGGTCGAGATCGCGGCTCCCGTGGTAGTAGGAACAATGTTGGAAGCCGCGGCGCGGCCGCGGCGCAAATCCCTGTGCGGGGCATCATGCAGATTCTGGTCTTGGGTGTAGCTGTGAATTGTGGTCATCATCGCTTTTTTGATTCCGCAATTCTCGAGGATCACGGCCGCGACTGGACCCAAAGAGTTCGTCGTACAGGAAGCATTTGAAATCACTGCGTCATCTCGGTACTTGTCCGCGTTCACCCCCAAAAGATATGTTTGAATTCCCCCCGTTCCGCTCGTGGGCGCTGAAACAATCACGCGGCGCGCACCGGCCTGGAGATGCATTTTCGCCGCCCCGTCTTTGGTAAACCGACCCGTACACTCAAGTACCACGTCCACTTTCATCTGCCGCCACGGCAGACGGGCAGGGTCTTTTTCGGCCAAAACCGGAATTTTCTTTTTATCAACCACCAGGTACCCGTCATCCGTCGCGGCTTTGCGGCCGTAAATCCCGTAAGAGGTGTCGTATTTCAAAAGATGTGCCAGGGTTCTCGAATCCGTGAGGTCGTTGACCGCGACTATTTCCAGATTCTTTTTCTCAAAGGCGATTTTGAAGGCCGAACGGCCGATCCGCCCGAATCCATTTATAGCCACTCGAATTTTTGCCATATCTTAAATCCTTTTGGGTTTATAATTTTTGGGGGCTTTGTTAAGCAATTTCAATAACTGCGGCTTTGTTAAAAGGCCGCGTTGGGCACCAATATCCTGCACTACAGACATCGAGTTAACGGGCCCCCAGCACATGGCCTCTGTGATCGGCAGCCCGTAAACAAGCGCCGACATAAACCCCGTGGAAAAAGCGTCACCCGCGCCGGTTCGCTCAAGCGGCGGCTTTGGATCAGGATATAGAGGCATTTGGTACTGCTCCTGTCCGTCGGACACGTACGCCCCATCGGGTCCGTCTGTAATGACGACAATCTTCGGGCCTAGTTTGTGAAGCCCTGTTGAAAGGACTTTGATATCACGATCCTTGGTGTTTAGAATCTTTTGCGCTTCTTCACGGTTTACAAAAAACACATACGTTTGCTGATAAACGTCGCGGAGTTTCGCAGCCCCGAGCTTGAGCTGAAAAGTTCCCGGATTGAAACCCATTTTTATCTTCGGGTGGGCCTTAAGATACTTGCCAAGCTTAAGGTGAAACGGCAGAGTATTTTCTGCCATGGAGGAAAAATAAATCCATTCCGCGTCGCCAATCCTTGAAGGCTCAAAGTAACTGAAGTGCTGGTGTTTGATGAGGATCGTGCGCTCGGCCTGGAAATTTAAGACGAAATGATAATTGGTCGGCAGGTCTTTGTTTATCTTCACAAACTCATGTCCGACTTTTTCCTTGCGATAGACATCTAAAATCTGTGTCCCGAAATAATCCCCACCGATTGCGGTGAAGGCGGCTGATTTGAGGCCCAATCGAGCCGTTCCTACTGCTACGTTCGACGAATTTCCAACTGCCGGAATTACTGTCAGGGACTCATAAGGAACTTTGTCCGCAAAAGACATACAAAGCTGGCAATTTTTGTTATCGAGGTCGCAATGCACTGACGCGTCGTGAAGTTTGATAAACGCGTCCGTCGTGGTATCCCCAATCGAAATAATGTCGTATTTTGCCATCAATTTTGTTTCAAACCGTTCTTTTCAAACTAACCTAAATTATAACACAGTGCGACCTTACCGACAAAATGTCGCGGAAATTCAGGGCCGTTGTAAGGTAGACTAGTCTACCTTACAACACATCCTTGAGAACGGATTGGCGCTTCTTTCTCTTTTTGTAACCCTTATAAGCGAGATTGGCTCCGACCTTCAACAACTCCGTTCCAATACTTGATCGCTTTGGAACCTTCGGCAAACCCTCCATCCTTTCCTTCAAGGTCTTCAATCGCCTTCTTTCGATCTCCCTCAATCGGTTTGTTACGATACGAAAATCCTCTTCGTAAGCATCGTGCTTATCAAACCATTCATATATGGTGACTTTGGAGATTTTTAATAGTCTCCGCAAGTCGGTCACTTCCAAATCGGAATCGGCGAGTTTGAGCAGCTCTAGACGTTTGGCAAACATCTGAATTTCTGTGGGAGTGAAAAACCTGGAAAGAAAAGTTTTTATTTCGTTTCTGTTTTCGAGCAACGTAAATGCGTTCCATAACTGCCCAACTAGCTCTTTTATCCTCCTGTCCTCTAAATCATAATTTGAAACTCTTGGCATAGCTGTTCGTCTTTTAAATATACTTTTAGAAGTTGGGGTATGGTAGACTGGTCTACCATACTGCGTGCAATTTCAATTTTCCTATTTTTTCTTCAAGACTTTTTTTACGGCCTTGATTATTGAATCTGTTCCCATGCCGTATTTTTCGATAAGTTCAAACGGTTGGCCGGACTCGCCGAAGCTGTCGTTCATCCCCACCCGCACGACCGGCACCGGGCATTCCTCGGCCAACACTTCAATCACCGCGCTTCCCGCGCCGCCATTGATCTGATGCTCTTCCACTGTAACGACCGCACCGCATTTTCTCGCGGCATCGGCCAGGGTCTTGCGGTCAATCGGCTTAATGGTATGGTTGTTAACCACCATGCAGTCAATGCCCTCCTTGACCAGTTCAACCGCGGCCTGCAAAGCATTATAAACCAAAATGCCGCTACCGATTATCGCCACGTCCGAGCCGTCACGAAAAACTTCCGCGCGGCCAAGTTTGAATGGTGTCTGGTCGGTTGTAAATTGCGGGGTCTTTTCACGGCCAAACCGGATATAGGCAGGATTTTTTATTTCTTCCGCTATCGCCAAAGTCGCCTTTCGCGCCTCAATCGCATCGCAAGGAATCACGACATACAAATTCGGCAGAGCCCGCACCATGGCGACATCCTCCAGGGCCTGGTGAGTCGCTCCATCGGGACCAACGGAGATTCCCGCGTGCGCGCCAGCGACTTTGACATTGGCCATGGAGTAGCAAACCGATACGCGAAGCTGATCCCAGTTGCGGCCCGGGTTGAACGTCGCATAAGACGAGATGAATGGAATTTTTCCGGACAATGCCAATCCAGCCGCGATGCCCATCATGTTCTGCTCCGCGACTCCGACTTCGATAAATCGCTTCGGAAACTTTTCGGCAAACCAGTTAGACCTTGTCGATTCCGACAAATCGCCGGTCAAAACAACAACATTGGGATTTTTGTCCCCAAGCTCAACCAGCGCCTTCCCATACCCATCCCTCGGCGCCACCTGCTCAATGTCGTCCTTGAAGAGTTTTTTCGAAAGTTTGGCTTGCGAATTCAACATATGTTTGCCGTCATCGAACAGCATAATAAACCATGCCAGCGGCGCCGGTCAAATTAACGAGTAAAATCAGTTTGAAAAATAAGGCGTCCCGGCCCTTGCTCCCTGTGTCAGCGTAAAGCCCAATGAAAGCGACAAACGTGCTTAACGCGAAAGCCACGAGAGAGAGAAGTCCATAAATCCCGCACGTAACTGTCACCCAGAATGTCTGCGTAATGTCGTTAAAATTGACGTCATCGCAGGTAAAACTGACAAACAGGAGACTTAACGCAAACATCACGCAAAGAAAGCCGGATAGCAATTTATACCAATTGATAAAGCCTTGTTCCATCTAAATTATTATTCGTGCTCCGATCTGATCCTTCCGCCCAGAGTTCGCAGCTGCTTTAGGGCCGCCTTGGCCTGATCCTTGTTCGGCGGAATACCATGCCATTTATAATCCTGCTCCATAAAATCAACCCCTTTACCCGGGACTGTGTGCGCGATGATCATCACCGGCCGTTCGTAAATTCCATAAGCTTGATTGCACGCCTCCACCACCTGGCGGATATTGTTGCCGTCAATCTCTATCACGTGCCAATTAAACGCCTCAATCTTTGCGCGCAGGGGTTCCAGCGGCATAACGTCCTCGGTTACTCCGTCGATCTGGATGTTGTTGCGGTCAATAATTCCCGTGAGATTATCGAGTTTGTTTTTCCCGGCAAACATGATCGCTTCCCAAATCTGCCCTTCGTCATATTCTCCGTCGGACATGGCGCAAAACACCTGATATTTCTTCCCGTCCATCTTGGCCGCGAGGGACATGCCGATTGCTTGCGACAGTCCTTGTCCCAAAGGGCCGCCTGAATTTTCCACCCCGGGTGTTGCCAAATTGTGGGGGTGTCCGAGCATCCGAGTGTTTAGTTTACGCAAGGACGTCACAAATTCTCTTCGGGCAAAAAACCCGCGGTGGGCGAGGGTCGCGTACCAGACAGGATTAATATGCCCGTTTGACAATGTGAACCTGTCACGATCCGGCCACTTCGGCTGTTTCGGCCGGATGTTTAATATATGAAAATATAAGGCTGTAAAAACTTCCACCATTCCCAAAGGGCCGGCCGAGTGCCCGGAGCCGGCATTGAGCAGGGCTTTAATAATATCCTGCCTGATCTGATTGGCAATTTTTTCCAATTTTCTGATTTTTGCCTCTCGGATATCCTCGCCAATCACAGCTTTTGTTTTTACTTTAATTTTTCTAAAAATTCTTGGATTGTTTGTTTCGCGTCCGGTGTTTGCCAAATGCCTGATCCCGCCACTACGCGATCCGCCCCGTGAGCGACCACGCTTCCGACGTTGTCGAGATTTATTCCGCCGTCTACTTCAATTATCGCATCTTTGTGCCGCGCGCGCAATGCGGCAAGTTTAACCAGGCTCTCCGGAATGAATTGTCTGCCTTGGAAACCCGGCTCAACGCACATCAAGAGGAACAAGTCTGCATAAGAAATTAAATCATCCGAAACAGTTACATCAGTCTGGGGATTTATCGCGACCCCTCGCTCAAAACCCATTGCTTTCAGATTTTGGAGCGACGCAATCAAGTCCGAAACATTCGAAAAACTTTCATAGTGCAATATCACCCGTTTGGGTCTCAATATCTCGAGGTCGTGGAAATATCCCTGGGGAAACGCGACCATCATGTGCGTTTCAATCGCCAGCCGCGTCTTCGTTCCCCAAAGGTCTTTCGGCATAATCGTGGTATTTCCCACAAACTGCCCGTCCTCAAAATCGACGTGCACTTCCTGGATTTGCGGTATGCCGTCCAAAAATTGCAATTTTTCCCTGACCTCATCGGGATCCCTTGTCAAAATTGCCGGAATTAACTGCGCCATGGACTAATTCCTGATATAAAACTGGTACACATAAACATTATTAGTTGGTCCTGCCCAATTTCCAACCTGACTACATCCGGATAACCCTTGTGACTCGTTTACCGCACCAAGAAGATACTGTCGCCCATTGCTCCAATATGCGTAGAATTGCGCGGCTCCGCACCCGGCTGCACCACCGCCAACATATGTATTGAGTCCTGGGTCGTAAGGCACTTTCGCCATTAATCCCGCGTCTTTAAGCGCGCCAAGTGGATGAGAGGCTGTGTATCCCGTGTTGTTTCTCCAATCCCCGCGATCACTTCCCGCGCCCCCCGCCGCGCCCGTAGTTGGATACGGGGGATACGCATTATAACGATCATAGTACAGCTCAAGCGCCACGGAAATTTGTCTAAGGTCGGCCACCCGTCGCGCGTCGCGCGCTTTGACGCGTGCAGAATTTAAACTGACCAGCACGATTGAGGAAAGAAGACCGATAACAGCTATTACGACCAGCAGCTCAATCAGAGTGAAGCCTTTGTTTTTCAGACTATTTTTTTTCATTTTCCATTTCCCTGATTTCGTCCAGGCGCCTCTTGTACCGATCCTCGCCGCCAAAGGAAGTGTCCAGAAAGACCTGGCTGATATTTTTTGCGTCCTCGTGATTGATATGATCTGCCGGCAGACACAGCACATTAATATTGTCATCGTTGCGCGCCGCTCTTGCCACCTCGGGATTCCAGGCCTCGGCCGCCAGAATGCCTTTGCTTTTGTTAGCAACAATGCAAACCCCGGCGCCTGACCCGCAAACAATAATTCCGCGGTTGTTGGGGTCCTCGGCAACTTTTCTTGTGACTTTTTCGGCAATGATCGGGTAGTCGACCGATTCTTCCGAATCCGTTCCAACATCGACTACACGATAGCCCTTTCGCACCAGGTAATCAAAAAGCTCTTTTTTTAGTTTAAATCCCCTGTGGTCTGCGCCTATATAAATCATGGCAGTATAATTTTAATTATTAAAGGCTTCTACTATTTTCAAAAATTCTGCCGGCCGAAGGCTTACTCCGCCAACCAGACCGCCAGCGATTATTTTTCTGGCGGCAAAACCGCGAGCGTTCTTTGCGTCAAGGCTGCCGCCGTACAGCACCGCGGCGTTGGCAATCTTTGATCGAATAAATCCGGCAATTTCTGCTGCATGAGCGGGGTCGGCGGGTCGTCCAGTACCCAAACCCCGGCTTATCGCCCAGACCGGCTCGTAAGCAATGACCAGTCGTCTTTTGCCAATTCCACCCATTGCCTTTTTTATTTGCGAAAGCAAAATTTTCTTGATTACAGATAGAGAATCATTCTTTTTTGTTCCGAATCCCACACAAAGAACGGGCTCGATCTTGTGCCTGATCAACACCCTGATTTTCGCGTTAATTTGTTTGTCTGTTTCCCCTAGCGCCCGATTTTCGCTGTGCCCGATCAAACAGTACTTAACGCCCAAAGACCTTAGCTGCAAAACAGAGGTCTGGCCGGTGTAGGGTCCCTTCTCCTCCCAAAAGCAGTCCTGCGCGCCCAAAAAAGGATATTTGATCTGCGACAGAAATATGGTCGGCGGGCAGAGTACAACTTTATTTTTTGATTTTTTGGGGACGGAAGAAGCCAATTCTTGCGCTTCTTTCAGCGTCGACGGATTTAACTTCCAATTTGCGATGATAAGTTTCATACTAGTGGAAAAATTTCGCGGCCGTTTCCGGGGCGACATTATTGACATAAACTTCGGTCCCGAGTTCAAACCCGGCCCAAATATTCACGCGAGGGAGAACGACAATGTGCCAATGATACGAATTCCTGTCATCAAAGGATTTTCTCTCCCCAGCTTGGGCGAACGGCAAGGTGTGGATGTAATAATTATACGCCGGATTGCGCATCCGTTCATAGAGCCTTGAAAAAACAGCCTTCATCACGGAAGCCAGCGATTTTCGCTCGGAGATTGTGATGTCATGAAAAGATGGACGATGCACTTTGGGCAGGATATGAAGTTCAAAGGGCATTTTCGAGGCATAAGGCGCGGCCACCAAAAAGTAGGGTGTGTCAAGGACGACCCTCTCCCCCTGCCGCAATTCGTGCATTATCATCTCGCAATAAACACAAGCCCCATTCAACTCAAAATAATTTCTGGTTCCGGCGAGCTCGTCGCGAATCCGGTCTGGCAGGAAGGGGATGGCGAAGATCTGCGAGTGCGGATGAACGAGCGAAGCCCCGGCCTGCACGCCGTGATTTTGGATGATGTGGACATACTGGACCTCATCGTGCTCCTTGAGATCGTTGATGCGGTCGATATAAACCTGCAGGGTCAGATCAACGAGCTCTGCATCCTGAAGCGCGGTGGGTTTGTTATGGCTTTTGGTAATGACCACTTCGTGGTCCCCGATGCCCGGGCGGCTGACATAAAAATCCTCGCGACGCCTGCCCAAGACATGCCCGACGGCTTCGTATTTATTGGGGACGACGCGAACAAGCCAATCTACCTTTCCAGGATAGCGGGCGATCTCCACTTCGGGTGTCTGCTTTTCATTTCCCGGACAAAATACGCAGCTTTTTAGAATTTCAGGGAGGTTCGGCGGCGTTGCGGGAATCTGCGGAAAGTCATTCGGGCGCTTGCCACGAGATTCCGCGATCAAAACCCAATTTTTATTTATAATGTCCTGCCTGAATTCAGACATCTAGTTTTTTATTTCGACAAATCTTATCCGGTCCACTATTTTTTCAAAAGCCCTGGCCTGGCCGGCGATGTAATAGAGCATGTCACCGCGCCTGACCAGAATGACGTTACTCGTTGCCGGATCACGCGGATTACTGCCCTTGATCCACGTTCCGCGAATTCCCCCGACAAAAATTTCTTCTTCCGACGAAATCTTGAGTGAATTTCTGATCACGCTTTCGAGTCCCAGCTCCTTGACTGAAACAGATATATTCTCGCTGAAATCCTTCGAATTCTCGAAATAAACCGTCATGGAATCATCCTGATCGATTTCGATTTGCCATGAAGAGGGATATCGCACGGCAATTCCCAGAGCCGACGAACGATAGGTCCGCCAATTGTTCACACTGTATTGCGCAAACTCCCTGGCAAATTCTTCATAGTACTGCGCATCCTTAAATATAAAAAGGACAAGTCCAAACCCGGCAAAAAGCAGGACGGCGATTGTCCAAAAAAACCAGCGGTTGTGATGAATTATCCGAAACATAGTTTATTTTTTTATTTTTTCCAAATAACGTTCAAGCATTCGCTGTGCCACCAGACTGTCGATCAGTTCTCTGCCGCGAGAGGATTTGCCCAATTCATTCTGAATTTCTTTCGTCGAATACCGCTCATCAATCAATTCTATCGAAAGTTTGATATTTTTTTCTATCCATTCCTTGAAAGAATTCACCTTTTGCGCCGCCGCGGTCCGCTCCCCTTTCAAGTTGACCGGAAAACCAATCAATATTTTTTCAACGTCAAATTCCTTTGCCAGTTTGATTATCCCGTCGCGTTTCGAGGAAGCGATATACGGTTTTGGAAAGGCGATTTTTTTTGTTTCATCCGATATGGCAATCCCGAGTCTCTTCTCCCCGTAGTCAATTGCCAAAACCCTGCCCATTTCAGCTTGCTTCGCCCAAGGTTACCGAAATCATCCTTTCCGAGCCGTCGCGAAACACTTTGAGTATTACGCCGTCGCCCGGATTGTAGGAACGCAAGATGTCAGCCAGATGGTCTTCCAAAGTAATGTTTTTCCCGTCCATTTCCAATATGATATCCCCTTCGCGCAGTCCGGACGCGTACGCCGGACTTCCGGGAACAACCGCCGGCTCGCTCGCATCGCCTTTTACTATCAGCGCGCCATGATCGACCTTCAGATCATTGAGTCTGGCCATGGTCTCGGTAACGCTCGTATAGCGAACCCCCAAAAACGGCCGGCGCACCTTGCCGAATGTTTTGACATCGTCAATTACTTTTTTCGCCTGATCAACGGGAATGGCGAAACCAATAAGCTGTCCCTGCAGGCTGACTGCCGTGTTCACCCCGATCACTTCGCCTGACAGGTTGACGAGCGGGCCCCCGGAATTGCCCGGATTGATCGCCGCGTCCGTCTGAATCACTTCTGAAAGTTTTTCGGTCTGCGCCGCCCCCGAAGCGGTTACAGTGCGTCCGATACCCGACACGACGCCGGTTGTAATCGTATTTTGAAACTGCCCCAGGGCGTTGCCGATGGCGATCACCCGCTGGCCGAGCTTGATTTTGTCCGAATCGCCGAGTGTTACGACCGGCAATCCTTGGACTTCAATTTTCACTATGGCGAGATCATTGAACGGATCGGTTGCTAAAATTTTCGCCGTATATTTCTGATTGTCTTTCGTGATAACAGTATATTCCGCCTCAGGATCTGACGCGACGTGTTTGTTCGTCACAATCATGCCATCAGAGGAAATGATAAATCCCGAACCGGCGCCAATCTGCTGTTTTTCCACGCCGCCTGAAGGTACTGCAAAAAAGAAATCTCCGAATGGCGAGCCGAACTGTTCGTATTTCGGCAAATCTTTGGATATGACGATGGATACCACGGCCGGGTTCACCTTTTCAACAGCGGAAATAATGGCGGATTCCTCACCAAGAATGATCTGTTGCCCGCCGCCGGTCCCCGCGTTCTGCTTCAAAACATTCTGCTGGTACCAGGGCGCGACCAACATCGAACCCAAAACACCGCCGGCCAGGCCCACAACCAAACCCAAAACAGTAACCATAACCAAAATGCTTTTAGTCGCGGCCCTCTGCGCCTCATAAGCCGAGAGATCATTCATAATTGGATTTTTGTTTCCTGAAATTGGATCCATAACGGGAATAATTATAACACAAAACTCAAAAAACCGCCCACGCGGCGGGCACTATTTCCTGCTCAAGAGGAACTTCAGTATCTCCAATACCTGCCCCCAGATGTTGCGCAGAATGGGGATCGAGGCCGGCAGGAGAATTATCAGCAAAATTAAATAGATGAGCTGGCGTTTGAGGACTTTATAGATTCCAAACACCAAAAGGACGGCGAGGCCGATGGAGACCAGCCCGTGGGTGTTTTTCGGGAAGTTGCTCAAAAACTGATCGTATAGCGAATAGAGATTGTCGATTGAGAACATGCTTTATCTCAAATTATTTAAGATAATAATATGCGGATGATCGAGCACGTCGCGGATGAGCCTGTCACTCATTGATTTTCGGTATTCATATTCCTGCTTGTTCATGATGGCATAATTTATTTCCTGACCCACCAATTTTTTCATATCCACCAAGGCTTTCCCCAATTTTATCCGGTTGACTCTTTCCCCGACCAAAAGCAGGTCCACACCAAGATGCGTCTGCATGGTAAAAATTCCGCAGAGGGCGATGAGTCTGAGGTTGTCCAGCCCTTTGAGTTTCTTCCCGATCTCATCTTCGAAATCCTGCTTGTTCTCCCAGACAAGATCGCGAAGCTCGCTTAGCATGTGAAAGTGGGGATTAATCCGGAAATATCTTTTATTCCGCTTCGCCGCGACAGAAAGCGCATCCGTGCGCGCGAGCTCCCGCAGAGCCTTGCCGACACCGCTGCCAGAGCCTTTGGTCATGACCCGAAGCTCATTCAGGTAAAATCCGCGATGAGGATAATGGAAAAATATGTTGAGCAGTTTTCTTTTGAGTTTCGAATTCAGCAAATTTTCGAGCATACTCCTATTTTAACACAAGGCATTATTTGCCTGCAATGATAATCATGAGCTATACTGATGAAAATGTTAACCGCGAATCGACGGGACTTAAAGACCAAAGTTGGGCAGATCTTTTTGACCCATCAAAAAGATAAAAATTTCACGTCTATCTACGAAGAGGCGCTTTCCAAACAGGGCCAAACCCTTGAACTTTTTGCCGTCATCGACATCGGCGACACAATTGCGGACCTAAACCGGGCCGAACGGTCTGATTACGAAAAATTCGCACAGAATTTGATCGTGGCTTTCAAAAAAGCGTACATTCAGGCGGTGCAAATCGACCAAAATTCGTTTGAAAAAGCGCTTGCCACCGCCAACAGCGCCGTCGCGCGTTTTGCTCAAAAAAACAAGGCCCATTGGTACAACAAGCTCAATGCCGTTGTCGCGGCTTTGTACAAAAATCAGTTCTCGCTTTCGGCAACCGGCAACGCTCAAGGCTATCTCAATAGGGGAAAAGAATTGAGCCTCTTGAGCGAGGGTTTGGCGGAAAATCCGGCGAGGTTGATCAAAATATTTTCCAATTACTCAAGCGGCCGGCTCGCAAACCGTGATCGCGTGATCATCAGCACAAATCAGCTTTTCAATTATTTGTCGCTCCCGAGGCTACGCGAATTTTTGGCTGAAGATACGCTTGAGGAAACCTGCCAGGAAATCATATCGGCCGTCAAAGACATCAAGACCACGGGCTTTGCCGCGTTTATCTTCGACGTGCTCTCTCCGTCGGGCCAAGCCGCGTCCGCGTCGCTGGCGGCCGCGGAAGCAGTTTATGTACCGGGAGGGGGAACACGGCAAAAAACCGCGGAAGTTATAATGAGTGTTCTGCTTGCCGTTCTCAAATACATCTGGCAGATAGCGAAGATGGCGGGAACTTTTGTATTTAATCTGGTTCGAAGGGGCCGCTACACCAGCCGCGGGCAGAAAAAATTGCTGTTCGCGGTGATCGGCATTGTCGCGGCTCTGCTGTTGGGAAGCATCATCTACGGTTATGCGAAGAAAAATTCCGCGAAGAAGCAGGTTGAAGCCACGTCCGCCATCGCTCAAATTGAAGAAAAATTGAATGAAGCGGAGGCAACCCTTATCTACAACGATGAAAACCGGATAGCCGAGCTTCTTGCCGAAATCGAAAAATTTCTCCCCCAGGTCAAAAACCAATCCGATCGCCAAAAATTGTCTGACCGGTGGACCGCTCTCAAAAACAAAGTCAGCAAACAGGTGATAATTGACAACCCGACCGTCCTCACCCAGTTTCCCAATGTTCCCGGAGAGCTCATCCACTCCCCCGGCGGATTCGTCGGGCTCAATCGAAGCTCCGGGACCTTGGCTTTTTATGATTTTACTTCCGGCGAGACCAGACAAATTCTGCAAAACGAAAGTCCGGGAAACATCATCGCGGGCGCTTATATAGGCGGGGACCTCGGTTTTGTTCTGCTGACCCGAGACGGCAGTTTCGCCACACTCAATACCAGGGACAATACCATCACCCGCCTTGCTCCCCCGTCTCTGGAAAGTACTGTCGCCGGAGGGGTGGCAATGCTCGCCACCTTGGGCGATGGACAACTTGCGCGGATTTACGCACTCGATAAAACCTCCGGGCAGATCTGGCGACTGCGCGTGGGAGATTCAAATATCGACCGGGGAGAAGGTTGGCTCAAGACGGCCGATCCCGCGCTGTCCCAAAGCGTCGGCATGGCAGTTGACGGCAATATTTATGTCCAGTACCCCGACGCAACAGAACGATATTTCAACGGACTAAAACAAGTAGCCTTCAAATTGGGCGTAATAATCCCGCCGCTTCGGAAGGCCGGCAAAATCTACACTGCCGCCAACTACCAATTTTTATACGTGCTCGACAGCGAAAACAAACGGATTCTGCTTTTTGATAAACAGGGCGGCCTGCAACAGCAGCTCGTCTCCGAAAAATTCCGCGACCTTTCTGATATCTACGTGGATGAGCCGAACAAAATCATCTACGCCCTGTCAGGCTCCGAACTTCTGCAGATCAGCCTGAAGTAAATTACTCAATAAATTCCTGGCAGCCATCGTCATATTCGCAGGCAGTATCCGCTCCGGAAGCAGGCTCGTCCGGATCAGCGCCGTTTCCCCCGCTGTGGCTTCCTGAAGGGTGGCCGCACGCTTTGCATTTTTTGCCGATATCCCGGCGGATTCTGTCGTCCTCGTTTTCCATGCTTTTTTGTGAATTTGTAAATATTATAGCAGAACTTGCCGTTTTTGGCAAAAAATAAATACGACAGACGTCTGTCGTATTTATTTGCTTTAACCCTTCAAAAACTCGTTTCTATATTCTGCTCAATCGCGCGCCCGTAAAGCTCTCAATCGTCCCAACAGCCGTCAGATCCACATTTAAACCGATCCACGCGGAATAGTCCCATTGAGATTTGAGATAGATATTGGTCGCTCCGGAAATGATGAGGTAATTCCCCATGGTCTCGTCATCGGACCGCTGAAGCCTTCCATAAACCTGTACTCCTCCCGCCGGTTCATCGGCCGGACCACCGATAGCGCTGCCATCCCCCATCGTCTCCTGAAATCCTATGAAAGTAAACGAATTGATCGTGCCGTCGGCCAGAAGTGTTACTTCCCGGCCAACCAAGTCCGAGAAATCGCGCCTTGTGGCAATGTAAATTTTCCCCTGATCGCCATCCATCATCAAGTTTCCTCTGGCGGCATTGTCAGAAGCAAGCAGTCTTCCTTTCGCTGAAACATTTCCTGCCGGCACTGTCACGTTCGGAGTTGTTATTTGATTGTTGTCCCCCTCTTGAATTGTATCTGTATTTTCGCCGTTTGTTTGCTCTTGGTTTTGTTCTTCGTTTTGGTTTTTCTGCTCATCGCTCGGACGGATGGCGAACGAGATGAGAATGAGTACCGCGATCGCGCCTGCGATAAGCAGGTAATTTTTGTATTTTTGCCAAAATCCCTGATTTTGGCCCTCGCCAGGATTTTGCTCCATGCGTTTTGATTTGTTAATGATTAGTCATTCATTATATCACAAAGTGCTTCGCCTATTGACTTTGAGGCTCAAAAATGCTAAGATTGAGTGTTTGAAAACAAAAACAGGAGGAGTATAGCCATGACCAAAGTGTTGGTGGCCGATGACGCGCTGGCGATGCGCGAGCTTGTGAAAGATGGTCTCGCGGAGTTTGGGTTTGAATTTCTTGTGGCAGAGAACGGCCAGGAAGCGTTGGAGAAGGGGTCCAAAAACGACATCAAACTGATTATTTCCGATCTGGAAATGCCGTACATGAACGGGGACGAACTGATCCGCAGGCTATTGGAGGTGAGACCTGGCATACCGGCCATTCTCATGAGCGGGGATGCCCAAAAGCTTTTTGAGGCGAAGATGACCCTGCCCCGAACAGTAATAACTCTCCGCAAACCTTTTTCCATTCAGGAACTGCGGCTGAAAGTACAGAGACAACGTGTTCCCGAAATCCGCGCCCCATCTCGGTAACAAAACGGGCGAGAGACTCATTCGTGAGTTTCCCGCCCGTTAAATTTGCCATAAAACTTCAACAGCTCACTTGTGGTTGAGCCGTTGAAAAACAGCCCCAAAGGGCTGTTTTTAGATTAAACACTGGATCCCCTGATCTAGTTGGGGATGACTTTGAATATGGATCCCCGCTTTCGCGAGGATGACCCCCAAGGTTACTTGAGAGTCACTTTTGCGCCGGCCTCTTCGAGTTTCTTTTTCAATTCCTCGGCCTCGGTCTTGCTGATGTTTTCCTTCACCGGCTTTGGCGCGGCATCCACGAGGTCCTTCGCTTCTTTCAAGCCTTTGCCAGTAACTTCCCGGACGACCTTGATCACGCCGATCTTGTTGCCCCCGATTTCCGAGAGCTCAACCGTGAATTCGGTCTTCTCCTCTGCCGGCGCGCCGGCGGCACCCGCGCCCCCCGCCATACCGCCCATCATCATAGGCGCGGCCGCACTGACGCCGAATCTGCCTTCTAAAACTTTAACCAGTTCAGAGAGTTCGAGCGCGGATAATTTTTCCACTGAATCGACCAGGGATTTGAACTTTTCCGGGACCTCGACTTGTTTTTGTTCGTCTGCCATACGATTCCTTTCTAATAATTCTAATAATAATTAAGTTTTTGAATCTTTAATAGCATTTAACGCATATAAAAGCTGGCGAATATTGCCGGACAATACCCCGACTAGCCCGCGCAACGGCGATGCCAGCAGGCCGACCACTTGCGCGCGCAGTTCCTGCTTGCCGGGAAGAGCGGCCAACGCTTTCACGCCCGCGTCGTCGATCATCTTTCCTTCAAAAATTCCGGCTAGAATCTTGAGATTCTCGTGCGTCTTCGCAAACAGGTTAATAACTCTCGCGGGCGCCACCTCATCCTCGAAACTCATGCTGACCGCGAGGGGCACTTGAAAGTTGAAATTTGAAGCATCGACCCCCGCTTTTCCTAGGGCTCTCTTGAGCAAAGTGATTTTTACAACTTTATGCTTTATCCCCTCTTTGCCTAAATTCGCGCGCAGTTCCTGGGAATCTCGAGTCTTGAGTCCCTTAAAATCACTGAAAACAACGGATTTCGCCAATGTGAAATCCTGGGCCAAATCACCGACAATCTGCTTTTTTTGAGTTAGGTTGAGCATAAAAAATCTGCGAGTTCCTCAAGACCGCAGAAAAAGTGGCTTTCCTTTTCTCCTGCGCAGGACTTATGTGCCCGCGGTCTTTGGAAAAAATTGATTCTTGAAAGAATCATAGCTTATGCTTTGGGCCCTGTCAAGCGCAGATAAAAAAGAAAAGCGAGGCAAATAAACTTGCTCTCGCTATTAAACCTCGGCGATGTGCCGGAAGCTAGCACACGCTTGGAAAACAGATGATCGGCCTGGCGGCGACGCTGGAGAATGCATCACGTGACTCTTGCAGCGAAACACTGCGGAATGATTCTTTGTCCAGTATATCTCCAACAACCAGATTGAGCCGCGTGTGCTTTGTGAGCGGAACAGTCTCGTTCAGCCATTCCCCGATCCGAAACCGCTGGCGATCCGCGTCGAATGCATTGCACATCACATTGTACACGGTAGCGGGCTCCAGACGGCAGAGACCCGCAGGCTGCATCCGCAGAATAGTTCTTTCAACCAGAGGGCAAACCTTTTGCCTCCATTCCTCGGCTGAAATATCATACCTGGAACCTGCCGGGGTATCGCTGTACCGGCCAATCTCGTGTTCTTTTCGGATACTGGCTATCAGCGGCCAAAGCGGATCGTCTTCGGTTCCAAACGAGCTAACCGGGGTGAGATCAACGAGGTTCCATCCTTGTTGCAACGACATCCACTCGTATCGTTGCCCGGGGTTCTCTTCCACCATCAAGTAAAACTCGTCGCCGAGTTTGATCCACGGCTTTTGTTTCGGACCCAACCTCTGCTCCCAATGGATCGAAAGCTTTGGAAAAAAGACAGGCAGAATGTTGTATCTCCGCGCCCTCTCCAGATTCTTTGGCGTGAAGAATGAAGGCGGATCATCAAGGGTTACATCCTTTGGGTTTCTCCTCAAGAAAAACGCCCAAAGTTTCAGGAGCATATCTTGAAGCTCCCAAAAAGAATACTTCTCCCCAAACATCGCGAGCATGCTTGCACGAGGTACAACACGCACCGTCGTTGCCATTGTTCCCTCCTTTGGAATCAAAATGACCAATTACCAATTACAAAAAAGTCTAGCAAAAAACCCGGCTTGTGTCAATCCCTTTAATGAATTTACTCTAAGTACCGCTGTCTGTTTCGAATGTGTTCGTCCAGGGTTTTCCCGAAGTAGGCTGTGCCGTCTGGCGCGGTCACGAAGAATAAGTAATCAGTATCCGCGGGGTTAATCGCGGCCTTGATTGCGTCAAGGGATGGGTTCGCGATCGGGGTCGGCGGCAGGCCACGGTATTTATAGGTATTATAGGGAGAATCAATTTTAATCTCCTCAAAAGTGGCCCGTGGCCCGCGCCTGCCGGTAATATAGCTGATAGACGCATCAGATTCGAGCGCCATGCCGATCCGGAGCCGGTTCAAGAAAATACCCGCGACTACGCGGCGCTCCTCCGCGATCCGTTCCCGGTCGGCCTGGCTCAAAGTTGTGCCCCTAGCAACATTGCGTCCCACTTCTCTTTCAACCAGTGATGCCAATATCAATACATCGTAAAGTTTCCGATTTTGTTTCGCGATCTCTTCACGCAAATCCTGACTAAATTTCGCGTCAAAATTCTGAAGCATTTTGCGCGCAATCTCATCGGCGCTCATCCCCTGTTTCAGGATATAAGTGTCCGGAAAAAGAAAACCCTCGAGACTTTTATGCGCCGCCCTTGTTTCCAGAAATTCAAATTCCGCCGCCAAATCCGCGCTCGGCTTACTCACGGCTTCCGTGAATTCTTCTTTTTTCAAAAAAGCTTTCGCCTCAAGGCTCAAGGCAATCTCTTCGATTCTCCAGCCCTCGATGACGGTAAAACGCTCCCCGCTGCCCTTGACCTCGCCTTGGGTGAGGATTCCGACAATCTTCGTGATGGTCATATTGCTGTCGAGGCTGTAAAGGCCGGCCTGCAGTTTGTTTTCCGCCCCCTGGAAACGGATATACATATCGAACAGGAAACCTCTGCTGATAATTCCCTGGCTCTCCAGATCAGCCGCGACCTGCTTGGTGGTCGCTCCGGCCTTGATTTCAAAATCCGCCGGCTGGCTCGTCGTGGTGGCCGGGCGGTTGATTTTTACCACCGCATAGACGAAAAAGGCCAGTCCTGCGACGGCCGCGAGCATAAACAACCACTTAAAAACTTGAAGCGCGTGGCGCATGGATTTATTATACTACATTCCCTTCCTGACGTTTATACCCTCTCGGCTCTTGATGATTTTCTCCGCGATTTGTTTCGGCACTTCGGCATAGTGGTCAAATTCCATTGTGTACGAAGCCTGCCCCTGGGTCATGGAACGCAGGCTCGTCGCGTACCCGAACATTTCCCCCAAAGGCACGAATGCGTCAATGACCTTGAGGTGCATCCGCTCCGTCATTTCGTTGATTTGCGCGCGTTTGGAATTGAGGTCCCCGATCACATCGCCCATATTCGATTCGGGCGTGATGACCTCCACCTTCATGACGGGTTCCAAAATAATCGGATCAGCTTTTTTTACGGCGTCCTGAAGCCCTTTTGACGCGGCGATTTTGAAAGCCATTTCGCTTGAATCAACTTCGTGATAACTCCCGTCGTATACGGCGCAGAGGAAATCAACCAATGGATAACCGGCGATAACTCCGTTGGCCGCGGATTCCTGGATGCCTTTGTCAATCGGCCGGATGTACTCTCTCGGAATAATCCCTCCAACAATTTCATCCTCAAATTTGTAGCCCTCGCCTCGGGGAAGGGGCTCGACGCGCAGCCAAACGTGTCCGTACTGGCCGCGCCCCCCGGTTTGGCGGATATACTTGCTTTCGGTGTGGGCGACTTTTTTGATGGTTTCTTTGTAGGCGACCTCGGGCTTGCCGACATTCGCCTCCACTTTGAACTCGCGCTTCATTCTGTCCACGATAATCTCAAGGTGAAGCTCCCCCATTCCCGCGATAATAGTCTGCTGGGTTTCCTCATCGGATGACAGCCGGAAGGTCGGGTCCTCTTCCGCGAGTTTGGACAGCGCCGCGCCCATTTTTTCCTGGTCAGCCTTGGTCTTCGCTTCAATGGCCATTGAAATCACCGGCTCGGCGAATTTAATCGCTTCCAATTGAATCGGCTTGTCAATATCGCAGAGAGTGTCTCCCGTGAAGGTGTCCTTGGGGCCGACCAGCGCGCAAATGTCCCCCGCGTAAACTTCCTTGATTTCTTCGCGCTGATCAGCGCGCATGCGCACGATCCGTCCGACGCGCTCCTTGTTGCCGGTTCGCGTATTGAGCACGTAACTGCCCGCCTGAAGCGTGCCCGCGTAAACCCGGAAAAAACACAAACGTCCCACGAAAGGATCGGTCGCGATCTTGAAGGCCAGCGCGGTAAAAGGTTCGTCATCCGCGGGTTTTCGTTCAGCAGGTTCGTTTGTTTTTGGATTTGTGCCGGAAACGACGCCGCGGTCAACCGGAGAGGGCAAAAAATTGGTAACCGCGTCGAGGATCGTCTGCACAATAATCCCCCGGCCGTCTCCGCCCAAGACCGGGTAAAACTCTCCGCTTTGCACGGCTTTGCGGATCGCGGTCAAAAATTCCTGCTCGGTGAGCTCCTGCCCGCTTAAATATTTTTCCATGATTGCGTCATCACTTTCCACAACTCTTTCCAAAAGTTTATGGCGGTACTCCCTGGCTTTTTCGAGCATATCGGCCGGCACCTCGCCAACGCTGAATTCCTTGTCCGCGAAATCCTTGTAAGTGTACGCCTTCATGTTGACAAGATCCACAACTCCCACGATGTCTTTTTCAAAGCCGATCGGCAACTGGATGGGAAAAGCATTGGGCGAAAGCCGTTTGTGTATGGACTCGAGCGATTTGTAAAAATCGCCGCCAGTCTGGTTGATCTTGTTGATGAAACACATCCGCGGCACGCGGTATTTATCGGCCTGGCGCCAGACAGTTTCAGACTGCGGCTCCACCCCCATCTTGCCGTCAAAAACCACGACCGCCCCGTCGAGCACGCGCAAAGACCGCTCCACCTCCACCGTGAAGTCAACATGCCCGGGCGTGTCAATGATGTTTATTTTGTGTTTCTTGTCGCCGGCTAATTTCTGAAACTGCGGCGTCCAGTAGCAGGTCACGGCCGCGGCCGTGATCGTTATACCCCGCTCCCTCTCCTGCTCCATCCAATCAGTCGTGGTTTCCCCCTCGTGAACCGAACCGATTTTGTGAATCATCCCGGTATTATACAAAATCCCCTCGGTGACCGTGGTCTTGCCGGCGTCTATGTGGGCAATAATTCCAATATTTCTCGTTTGCTCAATCGGCGTGTCGCGCATAACTACCTTCTCTGAAATCTGGCGAAGTGGGCAAACGCGCGGTTTGCTTCGGCCATTCGGTGCGTATCTTCTTTTTTCTTGATCGCCGCCCCCTCGTTGTTGTGCGCGGCCATGATCTCCTCGGCGAGAGCGATGTGCATCGGCTTACCTTTGCGGGAGCGCGCGCCGAGGATGAGCCAGCGCATGCCGAGCGTGGTTTTGCGCGGTTCGATCACCTCGAGCGGAATCT
The DNA here is from genome assembly GCA_030700065.1 of bacterium. GTDB lineage: Bacteria > Patescibacteriota > Doudnabacteria > UBA920 > 2-01-FULL-46-14 > JAUYKH01. The sequence continues at coordinate 25,444 of JAUYKH010000005.1, forward strand.
GATAGTTGGCGCCTCCCACGCGGCGGCTTTTGACCTCCAACATGGGGCTCACATTTTTGAGCGCGGCATCGAAAACCTGGCGCGGCTCGGATTTCATCACTTCTTTAATGTGGTTGAAGGCGTTATAAACGACTTTTTCAGCGACTGATTTCTTACCCCGCTCCATAATGTGGTTGATAAATTTCGCAACCTTTACATTGTTGTAGCGCGGATCTGGATCAACTTTATGACGTTTGTATTGTCTGCTCTTTCTCGGCATATTATTTCTGTCTCTTCGCTCCGTATTTGCTACGGCCGCGTTTGCGGGCCTCGACTCCGGCGGCATCGAGTTTGCCGCGGACAATATGGTAGCGCACTCCCGGCAAATCCTTTACCCTTCCGCCGCGAATGAGAACAACCGAGTGCTCCTGGAGATTATGCCCAATGCCAGGGATGTATGCGGTTACTTCCTGTCCGTTGGTCAATCTCACCCTGGCGATTTTCCGCAGGGCGGAATTCGGCTTCTTAGGCGTTGTGGTCGTGACTTTGATGCAGACACCGCGCTTGAAAGGCGACCCTTTCGGCAGATAGACCGGACGATTTTTGATAAGGTTAAAAGCCGACTGCAGGGTCGGTGATTTGGATTTGGCGTGGAAACTCTTTCTCCCTTTTCTGATGAGTTGATTTACTGTTGGCATTTTTTCCTAATAAAAAGTACGGCTCAAAGCCTCGTACTGTTGGATAAATAATAACAGCCCAAAACGCATAAGTCAAATACCGTCGAGCTTGCTTTTTACGGCATTATATGGAACGATATACAAAGATAGAAAATTCGCAATCCAAAGGAGGATTTGCAAAATGCGTATTTTATTGATTAACCCCGAGTTTCCAGAAACGTACTGGGGATTCAACCATGCGTTGAAGATTGTGGGCAAACGCTGCGCATATCCGCCACTCGGATTGCTGACAGTTTCTGCCCTGCTCCCGCCACCTTGGGAAAAACGGCTAATCGACCTAAACGTCTCAAACCAACTTCGAGTCTCTGATATCCGCTGGGCAGACCTGATCTTTGTTACCGGAATGATCACGCAAAAAAAAGCCCTGCACCGTGTAGTCAAAGAATGCAAGGCTTATGGCAAGCGCGTGGCAGTGGGCGGTCCGTACGTCTCAACGAGCATGGAACAAGTACCAGAGGCTGATTACATTTTCGTGGGCGAAGCGGAAACCACCCTGCCGGAGTTTGTTGCTGACTTAGCGGCCGGCCGGGCCAAACAGTACTACAAAGCCGTTGAACGGCCACCGCTCTCGATTTCCCCAATTCCCGATTTTGGGCTGATAAATTTGAACCGGTACAATACGATGAGCGTGCAGTACTCCCGCGGCTGTCCTTTTAGCTGCGAGTTCTGCGACATCATCGAAATCTACGGCCGCGTTCCACGAACCAAAGATAACGAGCAGCTGCTCGCGGAACTGGACGCGCTGCTGTCTTTGGGTTGGCGTGGATCGGTTTTTCTCGTGGATGACAACTTCATCGGCAACAAAAAAAATGTTCGATTGCTTTTGCCAAGGCTCACCGAGTGGCAGAAAAAAAACAACTACCCATTCACGTTCTTAACCGAGGCCAGCGTCAACCTGGCAGATGACAAAGCCATGCTTGGCGAAATGCAGAAGGCCGGTTTCCACAGGGTTTTCCTGGGAATCGAAACGCCCGTGGAGGCCAGCCTAAACGAAACCCAGAAAACACAAAACACCAAAAGAAACCTCTTGGAATCGGTCAGAACGATTCAGGGTTTCGGCCTGGAAGTAATGGCCGGGTTCATCGTCGGCTTTGACAACGACCCGGATGACATTTTTCAGCGTCAAACTGACTTCATCCAAGAGAGCGCGATTCCTCTCGCGATGGTCGGAATACTGACGGCTCTGCCGGATACGCAACTCTGGAGGCGGCTGCAAAAGGATGGCCGTTTGCTTGGAGAAAGCAACGGGAACAACATTGGCGCCGAAGAACTCAATTTCGTACCGATCATGGATCCGAAACGACTCATGGAGGGCTACCGGTCCATAATCCAGACGATTTACCGCTCACCGGAGTATTATGCTCGCGTCTTAGAGTGTCTGAAACGTTTGCCGGCTCCGCTAAGGCCAGAACCAAAGTTTCGCAGCCTGGGTAGCAATCTCGCGGTTTTTGGACGAATAGTCGTCCGACTCGGAGTAATCGACCGTGAACGAACAGAATTCTGGCGATTCGCGAGGCAAGCCTTCTGGAAACATCGCGACAGATTCGTACAGGCGATGAGCCTGGCGGTAATGCTCCATCACTTCCAGAGACTCAACGAGGAACTCACCGAGAATTGACATCCTATGGGCCCGCAAGGTATTACCTTGCGCGGCCCTTTCTTTAATCAAAAAATAGAAAAACCCAAAAAAAGTTTTGAGAGTACTCTGATTACCGGAATCAGTACCGCCCCGATGAGACCCATATACAAAAAAAGGATTATCAAAATAAAACCAAACCGTTCGAAAGAGAGGATCCGATACATGACCTCGTCCGAAAAAAGACTCGCGAAGATTTTTGAACCGTCCAGGGGCGGGATGGGCAGGAGATTGAAAATCCCGAGGACGAGGTTTAGTACCACTGCCTGAAGCAATATGTTGTACCCGGCCACCCCCGGCTCCATGATCCCCAGGCGAACCGGAATGGCGAAGGCGAGCGCCAGAAAAAAATTCGCCCCCGGGCCGGCGAGTGAAACCAGGGCCATGTCTCGTTTCGGGTTTCGCAGGTTGAAAAAATTCACGGGCACGGGTTTGGCCGCGCCGAAAATAATTGGCGACTGCACCAGGAACAAGAAGAGCGGCAGTAGTATGGAACCGAACAAATCCAAATGCGGCAAAGGATTTATCGTGAGTCTCCCTGCGAGGCGGGCAGTATGGTCTCCTAATTTATCCGCGACAACTCCATGACAAAGCTCGTGGATGACCACGGAAAAAAGTAAAATTATTAGTGTGATAATGATTCCACTCATGTTCTGAGCTTTGACATTCTTGTGTATTTAATATAACCTATTCGTATATTCGTAACAAATTCGTAATTCGTAGACCAATGGTTTCACCAAACAAAGCCTGTGCCATCTGCAAGAAAGGATATGCGCGTTCAGCCGCGCGATCCCACTCAATGCAAGCAACCGCGAGGCGGCTGCAGCCGAATCTGCAATGGATGCGGCTTCTGGCCGGAAATAGAGTAAAGGCCTGCACCAAATGCATCAAGGGCATTTCCGCCGGCAAAATCAAACTAGCAACGGCCGCCTAAAAGTATCCCCTGGGCTGGACAAGGGCGTAAAAAAATGCTATAATGCTTATGTAAGGTTGTAGCGTTTTTTTCAGAAACAAAAATACAAACAAAAAATGGTCAGGAATGACGTCGAAGTCGAATTATTCGGCTTTGATTTTGAAAATTCGGACGAGCTTCCCATAAACGCGCCCAAAAATACCACCTTCGCGAAGGCAGTCGTGCTTTTGGTCGTCCTCGTTTCATCCCTGCTTCTCGTTCCCTGGGAAGGAAGCGGCGAATCAAGCTTCACCTCGCAAAACCTTATCTTGCTTCTAAACCAAGAGCGTGAAAAAAACGGCCTCGGGCACCTTCAGACCAATCCCCTGCTTGAGAAGGCCGCTTATGCCAAGGCCGAAGACATGCTCGAAAACGGTTACTTCGCGCATACGGCTCCGGACGGAACCAAGCCCTGGGATTTCATAAAATCAGCCGGGTTGCCCTACCTGTTCGCCGGCGAAAATCTGGCCATCAACTATACCAATGCTTATGAACTGACTCATGATTTAATGCAAAGCGCCGCGCATCGGGACAATCTCCTCTCTCCGGTCTTCTCTGAAATCGGGATCGCGATCATAAACGGCAGATACCAGGGACGGGATGCGACAATAATTGTTCAGATGTTTACTCATCCCATAGAATAAATAAGCGCGTTTCACCATAAAACAAATCCCCCGCTTTTTGAAAAAAGCGGGGGATTTAAATTTGAAAGACTTACTTAAGTCTATCTTCCATTCATATCCTTCTCGATCGCGTCGAGAGCCTTCTTCGCATGGTCTTTTCCGGCCAGTCCAAACGCCAGAACTCCAGCGGCGACAACGCCCCAAACGATGGCTTTAAACAACTCCTGAACAAAACTCGAAGCAACACCGAGCTGATCAAGCGCGGCTAAAAAGGCGAAAATCAAAATCGCCCATTTGGTGATGAGCCCGAGCGTGTCCGAGGTGCTAAGTCCTCCGGCATGCAAAGAATTACGGACTATTCCTTGCAGGAAATCGGCCGCCACCGCTCCGATGAGCATAATGGCTACCGCGATGATGACGTTCCCAAAATAAGGAATTACCTGAACATACAGGAAGTTGCTTACCTGCGGCAGATTGAGAATATCAGTCGCCGCCACGAAAGTTGCAACAATGAAAAACCATTTAACCAGCCAGTTTCCAAACGATGCAACCGATAATTTCCTTCCCATCCTCTGGGCTAACCTGTCGAGGCCCACGCTGTTGGCCAAAGAATCAACTTTGACCATTTCCAAAATTTTCTGCACCAAATTGCCCAAACCGATGCCGACGATCCAACCCAATATGAGAACCACAACGCCGACCACCAAATTCGGCAAAAAAGTGATGATTCTGGTGTAGAGATCCTGAAGCGAAAT
>JAUYKH010000016.1 GCA_030700065.1 bacterium
CAAACCTTTGACTCCTTCACGGACGACGCCACCCTGGAGAACAACTCCGGCGATTTGCGCGTGGTGGACGTGACCTGCACGGATTGTCTGAACGCCACGGAGATTGAGGACATCTTTCTCCTTAACGCGGGCGACACGGCGACCGGCCTGATGATTCTGCCCGACTTGCGCGCGGCCACGCTGAACTCCACCTCCACATTAGCCGATACCCTGAATGTAAACACAACGCTCAATCTCACGGGCGGGGCCTTTGTCACCTCTTCCTCTACAGTAACCTCCGGCAACTGGCTCACCGCCTCATCTTCTTCTCTGACCTCCGGGGACTTCGTGAAGCTCATTGCGAACCGCGCCCTCTTCACCGGCAATGTCTTCAATGTGTTGGGCGACGATGACACGGTTATCTTCCGTGTCAGCTCCGCTGGCGGGCTCAACTTCAACTCTGCCACCAGCACTGACTCCATGTATATCGGCGGTCTCGCCGAATTTACCGGCGCCACCGCTTCTTCCACCGGCCTCGTAATCGGCGGGGACACCACTATCTTCAGGTCAGCGGCCAATTCTATTACTTTGCAAGCCGCCACCACCACTGCTTCCACGGTCTTTCTGGTCGGTTCAGAAACCAACGGCCTGATCTTCAACCCGACCTTTGGCCCGCTTTATTCTGGAAATGCCAGACCGACCAGAACCGTTACACTAACGCCGGAATACCCGGGCGCGGTTCTGACCGGGACTGGAAGCGGCACCATGACCTCTGACTTTTGCGAACAAGGCGTTCATGCCGACATCCCCGATACTGATACCAGCAGTTGTGAATCAGGACAAATCCATAATTTCTATAATTGGACCACTACCCAAGGGAGCGATCAAACTTATTCAGTTTGGCTTCGCTGGAAAATTCCTTATGATTTTTCTTCTTGGATTTCAGCTGACCCGATTAAGGTTTGGGCCCGGCGCTCTGACGGCACTAACGGCTCGGTTAGAGTCTATGTTTATGGTACTAATGGCGCCTTGGAGAATACTAGTGGTACGGAAACTGCTGGTACAGCCAATATTTGGACGCAAACTTCTGTCAAATCAGCATTTAGCGCAGGGACCTATGCCACTAGTTCCTATATGACAATTCGCGTTGACATGATCGCAGACCAAAACGACAATGTGAAAATCGGAGAGATTGATCTATTGTACCGTTCCACTAATTAAAACTTTGAAGTATATTTGCTTGATTTGTTTACCAAATTTGCCATAATGAAAACACTTTTAATACAATTAATTGAAATCTATGAGATACTATACTAGGTTTTTAGTTTTGTTTGCAATTCTTTCCATTTTGATAACAAATTTTTTCAACTTTACTGATGTAAAAGGCGCAACCCTTGGTTATTCTACATACCTTGGCGGAGGCCTTTTCGATCAAATAGATGATATAGCAGTCGATGGTGTTGGAAATGTATATGTAACGGGGTCGACTTTTTCGGCTGACTTTAACACGTTAAATGCGACTCAGCCAAATCTATCAGGGGGATCTGATGCATTTGTTTCTAAATTTTCTCCAAATGGGGTTTTAATTTATTCCACCTATCTTGGAGGGGACGACAGGGAAGAGGGACGAGGTATAGCAGTTGATGCGTCGGGAAACGCATATGTTACTGGTTATACAAGATCAGCAAATTTTCCCACAACTGTCCAAGCTTTTCAACCAAGTTATGGTGGTGGCACGGACACTTATGTTACAAAGCTTGATCCTGGTGGATCATTGATTTACTCTACTTATCTTGGAGGCAATGGAAGTAGTGAGGAAGGTACGGATATAGCTGTTGATCTCAGTGGAAATGTTTATGTTGCAGGTGTTGCATCATTCTCGAGTTCCCCGACTTTTCCAACGTTAAACGCTTTTCAATCTGTACATGGTGGCGGTGACGACGGGTTTATTACAAAGCTCGACCCGACAGGTTCATCTATCGTATATTCGACCTACATTGGTGGTTCACATACAGATGTGGCGCACAGTATAGCGGTTGACACATTGGGAAATGCTTATATAACAGGTGAAACGAGATCTCTAAATTTTCCTACCGTAAATCCCCTTCAGCCAAATAAGAACGGAATCGGGAAAAACGCTTTTATTACCAAACTTGATTCCAATGGTTTACCTGTCTATTCCACCTATCTGGGCGGTAGCACTCCCCCAATTGGAGGCGATAACCATGATACGGGCAACGGTATCGCAGTAGACGCAAACGGTTTCGTTTACGTGACTGGGTTTACAGATTCCATAGATTTCCCGACAGTAAACGCATTTAAGTCAGATTTGGGTGGTCCCGAGGATGCTTTTGTCACCAAATTAAATCCGACAGGTTCAAGTATAGTATATTCCACTTATTTTGGCGGAAGTATTGGATTTTCTGGCATCAGAAACACAGATCAAGGTTTTGGAATATCTGCAGATGACAATGGAAGAGCTTACGTGACGGGGTTGACAAACTCTACTGATCTAAATGTTATCGGCGCTATTCAGTCAAGTTACCGAGGAGGCAATCTTGACGCTTTTGTAGCCAAGTTTGACCCGAGCGGTTTACCATTGTTTTCTAGTTTTTTTGGCGGAGGAAACGACGATGTCGGAAGGTCAATCGGAGTCGATAGCGCAGGTAATTCACACATTGCGGGTTTAACCAATTCGCCAAATTTCCCCGTATTCAATCCTATAATGCCGTTTTTGCGCAGTGATTTTGATGGCTTTGTATCCAAAATCCGTTTTGGTAACACGCCGGCTGGAACAAATATTATTTTTTCTGAAGAGCCTGTTACTATTACTTTTCCTCAGGTCGATCAGGAAGGTGATACGAATGTGAGTATTTACTCAACAGGGGCACAGCCCCCAACGGGATTTAAACTCGGTAATCCGCCAATTTACTACAACATCCAAACAACTGCGGTTTTCTTTAGCACAGTAGAAGTTTGTATCAATTATGACGAAAATACAATTCAGGGAAACGAGAATAAACTCAAACTCATGCATTTTGAGCCTGGAACGGGCTGGTCTGATATTACAACCTCGCTCGATACAGTAAATAATGTTATCTGCGGTGGAACAACTAACTTTTCGGACTTTGCAGTGATTACAGAACCAGCGATTCAGGACCTAATCGATTGGGTACATGAAATGAATCTGCAACAGGGCATAGAAAATAGTCTCGACACCAAGCTATCCCACGCACAAGATGCGCTGGCTGCTCAACAAAACAACAATATAACAATTGCTGTAAATTCTCTTGATTCATTCACCAATGAGGTGGAGGCGCAAAGAGGCAATAAGTTAACTGGCGGGCAGGCTGACGAGTTGCACTCTTTTACAGAAACACTGATTAAAGTCATTCGGGGAATCAATCAGTTTTAAATAAACCCGTTCTTGCAAATCAATCTCAAGTCTGGCCGGCACATACGCCACCAGCTCTTACATGACCATCCGGTTGGATATGACTGCTGATACCGGCACTGATACAGTGGAGGTCGGAGAGATTGATCTCAATTACCGCTCCAGCAACTAGCCAAAACAGATTGGGCTTGAATAATTTGATATAATTCACTTGGGCAGACGCGTAATCATAAAGCATAAAACATAAAAAATGAAATCTAGTAATAGACGAAAAAAAATCAAGCATCTAGCGCGAATTTTTCTCACATTTTGGATTGTGTTTATCGCGGCCTCTGCCTTGGTTTACCTGCCACAGTTCCGCCTGACCCAAGTTCGGACAGCAAGGGCGGACACTATTATTCTCGATATCGCCGGAGACGGAACCTGCGGAGACAATTGCTGGACCGTGCCGGGCGATTGGGATCCCAACGCGAACCGCATTGAAGTCATAGGCGGCGGCGCGGGCGGCAAGAACGGCGGAAACAGCGGTTCCGGCGGCGGCGGCGGCGGCGCATATTCAAGCGCAGAGAACGTTGCCCTGACCGCCAATGTGAATGTAACTTTTGCCATAGGCACTGGCGGAGCCGAGAACCTAAATGGAGGCGATACTTATATATGTAATGCGGTTGATGCGGTGAATTGCGTTGCTCTTACCGGTTCTGCGGTAGTTGTCGGTGCCCAAGGGGGTCAAGCTCCGACCGGCGCCGGTGTTTCCGGTGGCGCCGGCGGCGATTCAACGGCTGGCAAGGCGGTTGGGACGAATCCGTTAAAGTATAGCGGTGGCGCCGGTGGCGCCGGCGATTCCACAGGAGATGTTGGCGGCGGTGGCGGTGGCGCGGCCGGGCCGGGTGGCGGTGGAGGTGCGGGTGAATCAACGGATGGCACTACAGGAATTGATGGCGGCGGTGGCGGAGGGGGTGGTGGAGATGGTGCTGGTAATGCTGCAGAAGCGGGAGGGATTGACTCTGACGGCTTTGGCGGCGACGGCCCAAGCGGTCTGGGTGGCGGCGCGGCGGCCAATGCTGCGGGAACCGCCAATACCGGCGGTGGTGGCGCGGGTGATGATGGCGGCGTTGGCAACGGAGGCGCGGGCGGAACGGGTGATGGAAGCGTTGCCACTGGTTCCGGCTGGGGAACGGGTATTGGCGCCGGCGGTGGTGGTGGTGGCGTGCCCGGGAACGCCGCCGGTGATGTCGGCGGCCCAGGGGGTAACTATGGCGGAGGAGGCGGAGGAGGAGAAAACGGCGGCGGCGCGGGTGCCGGCGGTATTATTGTTATTACCTATACTCCGGCGGCGGCCACGCTTACCCAGAACAATTTTTGGTTCTATGAGGATAATAATCTGGCTGATCCCGTGGATATCTGGGGCGTGCCGGATCTGACGGAAAACAGTCCCTTAAACGCCATCCCCGCGACCAATCAGGCCCCCACCTCAACCGAAGAAGTGAGAATCCGGATGAATTTCACGGTGGCCAGTACCCTAAGCGCGGATTCGGTAACGCTAAAACTTCAGTACGCCACCTCCACGGTAGGCTCTCTGGACTGCAGTTCCGAAACGGCGGGTAATTTCAAAGATGTGGAGGCCAACGGGACCACGGCCGCGTGGTATTTTGCCGCGTCCGGGGTCGCGGACGGCGCGAGTATTACCCCGACGCTTACGGGGTCGGATACCGGGAAATACGCGAAAACAAACACGGTGACAAATCCCGCGGCGACTGACACGCAGGATGTGGAATTTGACTGGCACATCCAGCACAATGCCGCGGACGCTCAAACCTACTGTTTCCGGATGGTCAAGTCCACCGGCGATCTGGACGCCTACAATTCCGACAGTTATCCGCGCATTACCACGGCCCCGGGCGCCGGGAACCTCCTGCGGCACGGAAATTTCTTTGATCAGGCCGGGGAAAAGGGCTTCTTCTGGGCAGACTAGAAAAGCGTAAAGGTAATGTCAAATGACAAATTTCAAATGTCCAATCAAATCCAAAATCAAAATGTCAAACAAAAATACGACCTAGCGGAAAGAACCGGAAAGTTTGGGGAAAACATAATTGAGTTTGTGCATACTTTACCAGACAATCCAGTAAACAGACCTCTCATTAGCCAATTGGTTCGGTCAGCTACCAGTATAGGAGCAAATTACATGGAAGCGGATGGCGCTGAATCAAAAAAGGACTTTCAGCACAAAATCGGAATATGCAAGAAAGAGGCGAAAGAATCTATGCACTGGTTTAGAATGATTGCCAAGGCCAATCCAGCAAAAGCCCAAGACTGCCGAATTCTCTGGAAGGAAACGCACGAGCTTACTCTGATATTTTCCACTATCATTAACAACTCCAAGAAGTAATTTGAAATTTAGTCATTTAAGCATTGATTTGTAATTTGATATTTGACATTTGGATTTGAGTTCATGATTTTATTAAGAAAAAATCTATACACCTGGATAGTTCCGCTTGCTCTGGCGTTGCTGGTTTTTGCGCTTGCGCGGCCGGCGTTGGCCGAGTTTATCGAGCGGGAGATTGAGTTATCCGCGTTTTTGGCAAGTCAAAACGTGGAGGTGGGCCGGGCGGCGGATGAAGACGGCAATTCGCAAATTTATTATGTCTACGGCGGAAACAAAGTTTTTGTTACGGACAGCGCCGTGCCGCACATTGATCCGGTAACCGACGGAAAATACATCGCCTGGTCGAGCCAACTGGGTCAATATTGGCAAATTTTTCTCTACCACATCCCCTCTGACGCCACTGTCCAGCTGACCGCAACGAACGGAAACAATGTCAACCCGCGCGTCGCCCAAGGCCGGATCGTTTGGGAAGGGCAGGCGGAAGGAACTTGGCAGATTTTCCTGTATGACAGCGGTCAGATCAACCAGCTGACCCAAGGCGAATTTCCTTCCATCAATCTGGAAATGGAAGGAAATTACGCGACCTTCTCCCAACTAACCGACGGGAAAAATTGGAAGGGGACGGCTTATGACATCAGTCGAGAGGAATTTTTGAGCCTTGGATTAACCAAACACCCACTCCTGAAAAACGGCCACGTATTCTGGCAAGAAACCGATGAAATCAAAAGTGTTATCCGGGGCTACAATTTGGCGCAGCGGCAGGCCTATCAGGTCAGCGGCGAATACCCGGCCTCCGGGTTGAAAATTGTCGGCAACAAAGTCAAATGGTGGGAGGATGTGCCGCCCCCGCCCGAGCCTGAAGAAACAGGGGGGGGTGTTGCCGGCAGTGTGGAGCCGGTCGAGCCCGAAGAGACAGTGGCGGTTGAGAAAGAAATTCCGGTGCCGGAAGAAACACCAGATGAAGAAAACGCTCCGGAACCGGCACCGCCGGTAACCGAGGAAGAGGTTGCCGAAGAATTGGGCCTGCCTTCTGAACCGGTATTGGACGAAGGGCCGGTTGAGACAATTGAAGAAGCGCCCATCCCGGCAGATACGCCCGATGAACCCGAAGCAGTTTCTGAACCAGAAAGCGCTCCTCCAGTCGAACAAGAAGCGGCACCGGACGAACAAGCCGCACCCTAATTTATCAATTGCGCTGCAGCTCGTCTATTTTTTTAAGCCAATAATCATACTCCCGAATCAGATTGGTCTGTGCGGTGAGGTTGGCGAGATTCTCATCCGAACCGATTATTTGCTTTAACACGGAAAATCTTTTTTCTTCCAAGTTCAACCAGTCCGAAATGCCGGCGATTAATTGGTCTTGTCTTTCGTAAACCGCCCCGGCGCGGCCGGATAACTCGGGAATTTTGCCGGCTATTTCGGCAATCTCCCGACCGCCACGTTGATCGGCCGGGGACGGCTTTGCGGTATTGGCGATTCCGATTTGCCGGGTGGATTTCAAATTTTCAAAATTGCTCATTACCTGCTCGTACGCCCCGGGGCTCTCGGGCTCAATTCTCGCCAAATTGATCAAGGCCAGTCGGTTCTGCACCAGGTTGAAATTCTCGGCGGCGAGAGCAGACTCCAGGGCCGCGAGTTCTTTTGAATAACGCAAAGACGGCCCGAGAAAAAACAAGTAATATAAGGCAAAAAGAGTCCCGGCCAAGACCAATGCTCGAAAAATTATTTTTTTCATCATATTTCGGATTTGACCGATATAGGCTATTAAAATTATAGCACGCGCCGCTGGCTTATCCCCCAATTTGCCTTTTCGCCGCAGTATTGCTAGAATTAAACAAATAATTAAATATCCACAAATATGCCAATATGGGAAACTAAATTTGAGGAAACACCGGGAATCGCCCCCAAGACTGGTGGTATAACAAAATACACCCCGGCAATCGCCGTAGTGCTGGCAATCGCCGCAGTGGCGGGCGGTGTCATAGCCTACCGCTTCCGCCAGGAAGTCGCGGTTCTGAAGGCTAACCCTAACAAAACCGCGCAGGAAGAAGTCCAGGCGCTAATCGACAAAGTAGGACAAATAATTGTCCTTCCCCAGGATGAACGGCCCACCATCGCTACCGTAGCTGATCCCGAAAAATTAAAAGATCAGCCCTTCTTCGCCAAAGCCAAACGGGGCGACAGAGTACTCATTTATACAACTGCCCGAAAAGCCATCCTCTATGACCCGGTCGGGAACAAGATTGTCGAGGTTGCCCCGGTCACTATTGGTACATCGCAAACCGCTGGCGCGGCAACGGAAGAATAAAATTTCCTAAAAAAACGTTTTCTTTCAGAAAAGCCGCGTACTAGAAATGAACGCGGCTTTTTGATACAATAGAACTTGAAACATGTGACATAAAACATGAAACAAAAATTAAGTTTCATTGCAGTCTTGCTTTTATTGCCCGCGTTGGCTTGGGCCACGGATTATTCTTCGTCCAATTTTACGGTCCAAGATCCGATACTTTCATCGGGAACGGCGACCTCCACATCGACAAATTTCGGACTGGGACAATCTCTGGGACAAACCGCGATTGGCAAATCAACCTCCACCAGCTATCAGCTCTGGAGCGGCTTCCAGTATTTTTTCACGGTCAGCGCCAATACTCTGACCGCAACAGCAGGAGACGGCCAAGTCGCTTTGTCCTGGACGAGCCCAAGTACCTATCTGGGGGTCTCGGTTGGAGACTATGACGTTGGCGTCGGTACGGTCTCCGGTTCCTATACTTTTGAAAATGCCGGCAATGTTACCAGCTATACCAAAACCGGCTTGAGCAACGGCGCGACTTATTATTTCAAGATCAAGGCCAAAACTGCCAGCGGGACGTTTTTGGTTTTTTCCAATGAGGCCTCTGCCCAGCCGAGCGGCGAAGCGGCTGCTGAAACCGGCGGAGGAGGAAGTTCTACGATTCTCGCCGGAAGCCTGAATATCAAAGGGCTCTCCTCCCCGGGAGCAACACTCATCATTTTGCGAAATGGAAATATCGTGGCAACCGCGACTGCCGATAATCAAGCGCTTTTTGAAACTAGCTTGACCGGGATAACGCCGGGGCTTCATAATTTCGGACTCTACGCCATTGACCGCGAGGGAATTAAAAACGCAACTTACAGCTTTCAAAAAAATATTGTCCACTCCGTCGTTTCATCAGTCACAGCAGTCCTCTCGCCGACCTCGCGGCTTAGCCACACCATCATCAAACAAGGCGAAAATTTGACTGCCTCCGGATATACCATGCCCAACGCGGAAGTCTCGATTTGGGTGGATTCGAAGATAGCCCGAAGCGCCAATTCTAACCAGGCCGGATTCTGGAACGGCATCATCAATACCTCTGCCCTCGCTTTGGGCAAACACGAAATCAAGGTGCAAGCCAGACAAGGAACCAACACCTCACAATTCAGTATCTTGCTCGAATTTGAAGTGGATCCGGAAAAATCCGTCCCTACCCCACCGCCAAAAGCCCCTGGCGTTCCCGGCGCGCCCGCCCAAAGATCTGACCTGAACGAGGATGGACGGGTCAACCTGGTGGATTTTTCCATTCTGTTGTACCACTGGCAACGGCCGGCGGGATCAAGTCTGACAGCCGATATAAATAAAAACGGTTTTGTTGATCTGATAGATTTCTCAATAATGATGTATGATTGGACCGGCTGACGAAGTCAGCCTGACGCTAAACAAGCGCAAAATTATGCAACGCGAAACTAACGCAAAGCTGTTGTTCAAAAAGGAATCCTATATCATACAAGGAGGCGCCTATGAAGTTTATAAACAATTTAGAAACAGACACAAGGAGAAAATATACTCTAGAGCATTGATTGAGTATTGTAAAAATAAAGGTTTACAAGTCCAGCAAGAAAAACAGATTCCAATATTTTTTCAAAACAAGAAAGTAGGAATTTATATTCCCGATATAGTCGTTAATAATTGTATTTTTATAGAATTGAAATGCAAACCGACAATTTTCAAGGATGATATCGCCCAGTTCTGGTATTATTTGAAATGCACAGATTATAGATTAGGTTATCTTATAAACTTCGGCTCATCGAGCGGGGTACAAATTATTAGGAGAGTTTATGATACAGCAAGGACATAAATTTTGCGTAATTTTTGCGTTTTTATTTGGCGTCAGTTTAGCGACGTTGCCGCGAGCGCAAGCGGCGACACTATATGCAGGATCCGCCACCCAAACTGTCCAGGAGGGACAAACCTTTGTCGTTGAATGGTTTTTGGACACTGAAAACAGGGTCATTAATACCCTGTCTCTGAAATTAAAATTCAGTTCCGACACCCTCGAAGTGGCAGACATATCCGCCGGGCAATCTCTCTTCGATCTCTGGATCAGGCATCCTGAATATTCAAATGCTGAAGGCGCTATTTTTCTGGAGGCGGGAGCGGCCGGAGGGGTTTCCGGGGAAGGAATACCCGTGGCGCGGACCACTTTCCGAAGCATCAAAAGCGGTCCCGCAAAAATTGCCATGGACGCAAACTCGGCTGTTCTCCTAAACGACGGCAAGGGCACGCCGGACACGCTGATATTTCGAGAGATCCTTTTTGTGATTGGCCCGCCAGGGTCGCTCGCCAATATCAGTTCGCCGAGTCACCCGGATCAAGACTCTTGGTATAGGGAAAACAAGGCAATCATAAAATTCGCGGCGCAACCCGGGCAAGAATACAGCTTTTCCTTCAGCGCCAATCCGGAAATTTATCCCGATGACCTAGCCGACCAAATTCCGGACGAAATAATTTATCAAAACCTCCCTGACGGAATTTATTATTTCAAGTTAAACTCGAAGGTTGGCAATTCTCTGTGGCAGGAGGTCGGCATTTTCCGGGTACAGATTGACCGAAGCGCTCCCGAAGAGTTCAAACCAGTAATTTCCACCGACCCGTCTATGTACGACGGCAAGCCTTTTATCGTCTTTTCGACAGTAGACAAAACATCGGGAATGTTGCATTATCAAATAAGAAAAGGATTAATAGGGGGGGCAACGCTTGTCCGGGGTCCCTATCCTTTGAACAGGCCGCTTTTCGGCAATACGATAAGAATTGAAGCAGTCGACCGGGCAGGCAATTCAAGGATTGCCGAAATTCAGTATGAAGGCATATTCAACTGGCAAAGATTATCCCTTCTAATCCTCATAATTTTGATTATCTGTTTAGGCATTTTTTATCCTGATAATATAATCGGAAAACGCAGTGAAACAAAATTCTCTTCTTAAGTACACACCCGCGCGCTTGATACTCTGGGGGGCAGTTTTGATCAGCCTTTTTGTGCTCGCCCCGCGGCAAAGCAGTGCCGCGAGCATGAGCTTGGGACCGGCTACCGGGTCCTACGTAGTCGGCAGCACTTTTGACATCCTCGTCTCTCTCAACACGGAAGATCAGAGCATTAACGCGCTCCGAGCTTCCATAAATTTCCCGCCGGATAAGCTGCAAGTGGTGCCGGACGCGACGGGACATTCCATCATCACGGTATATTCTGTCCCTCCCCGCTTTGACAACCAGGCCGGAATAATAGACCTCCAGGGCGGAATTCCGGGCGGAATTAACGTCTCAAACGGCCAGATCATAAAAATAACTTTCCGAGTGAAGTCCGTCGGCACCGCCATCGTACGATTCCGCGATGAATCGCAAGTGCTGGCCAATGACGGTTTGGGAACCAATGTTCTCAAAGACCGCCAAAATGGAATTTACGAATTGGTACTGCCTCCCCCGTCCGGTCCGATAGTGGTCTCGGAAACCCATCCGGATCAATCGGTCTGGTACTCCCATCCGACTGTTTTGCTGAAGTGGAGTGCCGACGATCCCGGCGTCACCGGATATAGCTTTGTCATCAACGACACACCGGTGGATGTGCCCGATGATATCTCTGAAGGAATCAAAACCGGCGTGGCTTACAAAAATTTAGGGGACGGCGTAAAATATTTTCATATCAAATCTCTGCGGGGGGAACATTGGGGCGGAACAACTCATTTCGCGCTGAATATAGACACCCTCCCGCCGGCTGAATTCCCCATAGAAATAATTCCCGGGACCAGAACGACGAGGTCGCAACCGATAATCCAGTTCGCCACGACGGATAATCTCTCCGGCCTGGATCACTACGAACTTAAAATTGTCCCCTTAAGCCCCGGGAAGGCGCAGGCGGCGCTCACGGCCACAAACCAGCCTTTGTTTATTGAAGTGGTGAGCCCTTATGTGGCGCCGCCGCTTGAAAAAGGCAGCTACAGCGTGATTGTCAGGGCCTACGATCGAGCGGGAAACTCTCAAGAACAAGCCCAAAAACTCAAAATTGTTTCGTCGCTTTTCCAGCCGTTAGGCGATCGGGGGGTTGAGCTTCGGGGCCAGCTCGTCATACCGTGGCCGTGGTTTTGGATCGGTATCTCGCTCCTGCTTGCCCTACTTGCCTATCTTGCCGTAAGGCTTAAACACTGGCATGACCAGGTTCATCTCAAAAGACTCAATCGCGAACTGCCCGAGCAAATTGCCTCCCAAATCAGCGAGCTGAAAAAATTCCGGCAAAAGTATGGAAAAATCGCGATCTTGCTGTTCGCGGTATCCATGGTTCTTGGTAGTTATTCCAAACCTTTAAACGCTCTCGCCCAAGAATCAGTGGAATTGTCCCCGCCTTATGTCAGCTCCGTGCCGCGAAACATTACCAATGAAGAAATTTTTTATGTGGGGGGAAAAACGGATGCCGCGAACATTGAAGTAATTATTTATCTGCAAAATCTGCAGTCCGGGGAAACCATCAGCCAACGGGTGCTGTCTGATAAAAAAGGCGAGTGGTTCTATACTCACGACAATTTTTTGACAAGCGGTTCGTATCTGTTATGGACGCAAAGCCGCCTGGGCGATCAGGTCAGTCCCCCGAGCCCCCAGATTCAGCTTAATGTTGACCCGACGGCCATTCAGTTTGGTGCTTCGCGCATTAGCACCGAAGTGCTTTACCTCATACTAATACTCATTTTGTTTGCCTTGGTTTTGATCCTTGCAAGCTATGTCATTTTCCACGGCTTGAGCGGGCGGAAGAAACATAAATTGTTGCGCGAAGAAGTGAAAAAAGCGGAAGAGTCGGTAAAACGCGGCTTTGCGGTTTTGCGCCGGGACATCGAAGCGGAGCTGGCGGTTGTCAGAAAAGCTGGCGGCCATAAGGGAAAAATGTCCCACGCCGAGCAGTCCCGGGAAGATCAGCTCCTGCGGGATCTGGCGGATGTCGAAAAATACGTGGGGGAGGAAATTTGGGAAATTGAACAGCTGGAACAGAAACCCGGGGGTTGACAAGCTTTGGCCGTTCCGGTTATAATTTAAATACCCTTAATTATTAAGCTTTTTCACAAGGAGACAAACACGGCAAGCATTTTCTAAATAAAGTGTGTTTCAGAGGGATATGGCACGCATTTGGAAGCGTGTTTTTTGTTGGAAAAGCTGAATTTTAAGGAGTTCTTTGGCAATTGAATAGTGATAGGTAAAATTTACGCGTCAATTCTTTGAAATTGAATGGCTCTTATAGATAGCCATTAAAAATATCTATTAAACCAGCTCATCAGAGCTATAATGAGAGTTTGATCCTGGCTCAGGATGAACGCTGGCGGCGTGCCTTATACATGCAAGTCGAACGCTCCGCAAGGGGCGTGGCGAACGGGTGAGTAACGCGTAGGTACTTCTTCCATCACGGGCATAACCCCGCGAAAGCGGGACTAATTCCCGATAACAATCGCAAGATTAAATGGTATTCGCAAGAATTACCGGATGGAACGAGGCCTGCGTCCTATCAGCTAGTTGGTAGGGTAAAAGCCTACCAAGGCTATGACGGGTAGCTGGTCTGAGAGGATGATCAGCCACATGGGCACTGGGATACGGGCCCAACTCCTACGGGAGGCAGCAGTAGGGAATATTGCGCAATGGGGGAAACCCTGACGCAGCGACGCCGCGTGCGGGATGAAGGCCTTCGGGTTGTAAACCGCTTTTATGAGGGAAGAACTTTGACTGTACCTCATGAATAAGAGGTTGCTAACTCTGTGCCAGCAGCAGCGGTAATACAGAGACCTCGAGCGTTATCCGGATTTATTGGGCGTAAAGCGTGCCGATCGGCGGTCTAAAAAGTTTGGGGTAAAATCCAGGGGCTCAACCCTTGGCTGGCCTTGAATACTGTTAGACTAGAGGGGCAAAGAGGTGCTTGGAACGAACGGTGTAGCAGTGAAATGCGTTGATATCGTTCGGAACACCGATAGCGAAGGCAGAGCACTGGGTGCCACCTGACGCTGCTAGGACGAAAGCGTGGGGAGCGAATGGGATTAGATACCCCAGTAGTCCACGCTGTAAACGATGATGACTAGGCACGGGAGAGTATCGACCCTCTTCCGCGCCGCAGCTAACGCGTTAAGTCATCCGCCTGGGTAGTACGGTCGCAAGACTAAAACCTAAAGGAATTGACGGGGATCTGCACAAGCGGTGGAGCATGTGGTTTAATTCGACGATAAGCGAGGAACCTTACCTAGACTTGACATTGCACTGCATACATCAGAAATGGTGTAGCCTTCGAGGGTGTGCAACAGGTGATGCACGGTTGTCGTCAGCTCGTGTCGTGAGATGTTGCCTTAAGTGGCAGAACGAGCGCAACCCTTGTCTCATGTTGTTTTTATCATGAGAGACTGCCAGGGTTTAACCTGGAGGAAGGTGGGGATGACGTCAAATCAGCGTGTCTCTTACGTCTAGGGCTACACACGTGCTACAATGGGGTGCAACAAAGGGACGCCAAGTCGCAAGACGGAGCAAATCCTAACAAATCACCCCCCAGTTCGGATTGAGGGCTGCAACTCGCCCTCATGAAGTCGGAATCGCTAGTAACCGTGGATCAGCCTCGCCACGGTGAATACGTTCTCGGATTTTGTACACACCGCCCGTCACACCATGGAAGTGAGTAGTACCCAAAGTTCACCTTTTGGTGGATCAAGGTAAGACCCATGACTGGGGTGAAGTTTAACGGCTTCCTATGCGAGCAATTGCATAGTAAAATCTAACTATATCGGTGAACTCCTAAGGTAATGCTTAGGACAATACCGAGGGAAGTTAGGCTAAGAAATTGGCGTGTCTCAAACAAAGCTATCAAACCAAATTAAACAACTGCAACTAACACCAGCAGAAAAAGAGGTGATAATTGCTTGTTTACTTGGTGATGGAACTCTATCCAAATCAGGGAAGAATTACCGCTTGCGAATTGAACACAATTCGAAGCATAAGGAATATGTTGAATGGAAATACAATTTACTAAAAAGAATTTGTATTTCAGAAATTCAATATATTGCCGAACATTCTTCTTACAGATTTGGCACGATAGGACATCCTGAAATAACTTTATTGAGACAAATTTGGTATCGACCTGCCAAACAAATAATCACGGAGTTGGAATTGACACCTCTGATGATCGCAGTTTGGTTCATGGATGATGGTACCAAACACAGAGATACGGTAGATATCTCTGTACATAACTTTTCTCCTGTAAGCATTGAAACGTTGCGAAAACAACTTTTGAAATTCAGTATTGAAACAACGATCAATTCTGATTCCAAAGGCGCAAGATTGTATGTCTTAAAGAAAAGTTATCCCAATTTCAAAACACTTGTTAAACCATACATTGTAAAATGTATGGCATACAAGTTGCCTTAACCCCGTAGAGACTACACGTTGGCTCCCGGGAAATCGGGATGAAGATATAGTCCGACACCCTTAGTAATAAGGGATAAAACGGTCAGCGTAACAAGGCATCGGTAGCGGAAGCTGTCGATGGATCACCTCCTTTCTAAGGAGATTAAACAACTTTCTGCCTTAGGGCAGAGAGAGTCGATCGTTTCTGGTCCACAACGCTGGATCGGAAACGTAAAACGCGTAAAGCCCAATAAAATGGGCACTACCTATCACTATTCAAGGGTCAAAGCAAAACCGTCCACAAAGGGCGGTTTTTTTCTTGCTTATCCATATCAAGATATTTGATTTCTAGTTTTTTCACTATTTGCGCGATTTTTTGCGCAATTCTTGCGCGATTTTGAAAAGTGTGCTATTATTGCAGTATGTTTGATCCCAAATACAAGCTCACCGATAAAATCGTGGCTGACCTGACTCATATCGCGGAAACCAAGGCGATAATTGATCGGGCCAAGCTTCTGCCGAAGGCCGAAATCCGACTCCGGCATTGGGCCCTGATCCGCATGACACATAGCTCCACGGCCATCGAGGGGAACAATCTGAATCTCCGCCAGGTGGAAGCGGTTTACGCGCGCAAAAAGATCAACGCTCCGGTCAGGGATATTTACGAAGTGCAAAATTACCTCAAGGCCCTGCGCTACATTGAACAGGCCGTCAAAAAGAAATCTACTGTCACGGAAAAGGTCATTCTCAAAATCCACCGGCTAGTCACAGACAAAACCTTGCGGCCCGACGAATCCGGACACTACCGCAAAAGCGCGGTCTATGTTGTCCGGCGCAAATGGGGCTTTCCCGAAGAAACCATGTACACGGGTCCGGATGCCAAAAAAGTGCGTCGGCTGATGGCCGACCTCACGAAGTGGATCGCCGAAAGCGAGGGACAAAACATCAATCCGGTAATCGTGTCTGGCATCGTCCATCAGGAGATCGCGGCCATCCACCCCTTTTCGGACGGCAACGGCCGGACCGCCAGGGCCCTGGCTACGCTCGTGCTCTACGCCCGCGGTTATGACTTTCGGCGCCTGTTTGCGCTGGAGGACTATTACAACAAAGACCGGCCCAAATACTACGCCGCGATCAATATCGGGAAAAATTACGAGGAGCGGCGGGTGGACTTCACCCCTTGGTTGGAATACTTTGTGAAGGGATTCAAAGAAGAGATTGATGGCGTGAAAACGAAAACCATGACTTTATCGCGCCGAAAAATCGCGGATCGAATGGAAAGCCAGATTTATCTGGATCCCCGCCAGCTCAAGATTTTGGACTCTCTGGACCAGATGAAAAAAGTTACCGTAAAAGATGCCGTTGATATTTTGAAAGTCCCGCGCCGAACCGCTCAGTTAGAATTGCAGAAACTAAAAAAGTTAAAGTTGATCAAACAGGTCGGCCGCGGCCCGGCTTCGGCTTATGTTTCGGGATGACTGGAATTTAGATGAATAACTTTAAAATTGACTTCTGACCTCAAGGCTCGAAGAGCGAAGCAGGGTCAACTACTGCGTCCTACGAAAAAGCCTTGGCGCAGGAGGATTCAATCGTCAAAAACAAACCCGCCGCCCGATTGGCGGATTTTGTAATGCCCATTTTTTATTCTTGACAACGCAACCAAGTTGCATTACCGTCATACTTAATCATTCAAAGGATAAACTATGCCGCTTCTTCTACAAATTTTGATTTTTTCAATAATCTCCGGGGTGCTCTCCATGATCGGCGGAGTTATGCTTCTCGGCCGTGCCGAATGGGTGCGCAAATTCTCTGTTCACTTTGTTTCATTCGCCGCCGGCACGCTTTTGGCCGCCGCCTTCCTCGACCTTTTGCCGGAGGCAATCGAGACAGGGGAAGGAACGGATCCTCGCAATATTTTTTGGCTGACCCTCCTTGGGATAATCATTTTTTTCCTGATCGAGCGGCTCATACTTCGCATCCATGCGCATAATCCGGAAGACAACAGCGAGCACGGCCATGCCACCCCTTCCCTGCTCCTCGCTGGTGATGCCGCCCACAATTTCGTTGATGGCGTTATTATCGCGTCGGCTTTCATTGCCAATCCCGCCTTGGGAGTTACCACGGCGGTAGCCGTCGCCGCGCACGAACTTCCGCAGGAAATAAGCGACTTTTCCATAATGTTGCACCACGGATGGGCAAAAAACAGGGTCTTCTGGTGGAACTTTGGCGTTTCTCTTACCAACGTTCTGGGCGCCGTATTGGCTTTTGTTCTCCGCGAAAGTATCCTGCCGGTTCTGCCTTATGTTTTGGCTGCCACCGCGGGAATTTTTATTTACATTGCCTCATCCGACCTTTTGCCCGAGCTTTCAGCCAAGCGACACATGGACAAAAGTTCGCACGTTATCGTCTTACTCGCACTCGGAATTTTCTCGGTCTGGATTTTGGGAAGGCTGACACACTAGCAACCGAAACGATGAAAAACACTATGGCCTGCGGCGGGCGGGTCAATCGTGCTCGTGGCCTTGATAATTTTCGTGGTTAGCTTGATCGCAAATCCAAATAAGTAACTCAAACGATAGAAAATTTCGTATATTCTTTTTTTGATTTCGTGTACGTCGTTTCTATACGGTCGACACCCGCGAGCCGCGGGCCTGTTTTTGCCCAATCCACCAATTTCTCTAAATCCTCTTTTGTCCCTTGCGCCGCGATCTCGACTGTTCCGTCCGACAAATTTCGCACATAGCCAACCAAGCCCAAATCTCGGGCTTTTAATTTGGCGAAATAGCGAAACCCCACCCCGTGAACCTGACCGTGAATTTTAAGATGGAGCTCTGCGCGCTCTTGCATACCACCTTCATTCTAGCAAAAATGCCCCGGCGAGCGGGGCATTTTTGGTGAAAAATTCCTAATTGCTCACTGGCGCGCCTTGCAGGTATTTGAACCGCCCGCAATCCACGCTGATGATATTGTCGAACGAATGGCCGCGGTTCTGAAACGCTTCCGCGCTCGTGAACGGAAACTTGCTGCCGCCAATGATCTGAAAGACCGTGGCAGAATTGCCGCACTTCAGCAAAGCGCCATCCGGATGGAAGCCCGTCGTTGTTATCGGCATTTCGGCGGCAATAGTACCGAGGTCTTCGTCAGAAATTGCCTTAATCTGGCCGAATTTAAACCCAAGCCCGTGGAACACTTCCGCGCTCACAAACCCTCGTCGCTTGCCTGCCTTGGTCATAAACCAGACAGTGGCGTCCTTTCCTTTAATGAGTGATCCGGCTTCGGGCAAAACCGGAGTTTGACTGATGCTCACGTTTGAAGGCAATGAATCAAGTTCAATTATATTTTGAAATTTATGCCCTCGGGCGTGAAACACGGCCGCGCCTCGGAATGGCTTCAGCCGGCAGGCCGCGGCGAGATATGCTGTCGCCTCCCCTTTAAGTTTGTACAGTCGGCCGTTTGTAAGACCATTGGCGCATTTGGTTGCCGGCAATGTCCCGCCGCCATCGCTTGTCGTTCCGCTAAAGCTGCCGGTGATCGCCTGTGCTCCGGCGGCCGGGTTGCCCGCGATGTCAGCCAGTCCCGATCCGTCCGCGACAGTGACGACATCACTGGTCGAAACGGACGGAATTGTTGAGGTCGTGGTTCCGCTTAGCGTGATGGTCAAAATTGTTCCCTCGACATTCCAGGCCGCCCCCCCCAAAGCTCCGGTCTCATCCAGGAAAGAGTGTCCATTGTTCAGTGTTAGGTAAGAGCTGATATTTACGCTGGTGATAACCGGCTTGTTTGTGCTCTCGGAAAAAGTCAGCTCGACTGTGTCCCCGGCTTCCTTGGTCGCCGTCCCGCCGGTATTTTTTGCAATGGCCGATTGCAATGTTGACCCTGACGTATCGGCGGTAATCGAATTGGTCGTGGCTACAGTAGAAGACAACGGGCCGGTGGATGATACAATTTGATCCGCCGTCAGTGCGACGGTAATGCTATCGGCCGGGTCTGTTCCGCTCCAGGCCGCCCCAGTGGATAGAGTTACGAAGAATTTTCCCGACGCCAAAGTTGCCGGGGTTATCGCCACCATGGTCGAGCTGGCAATGAGCACAGAAGCTTGCGTTCCAACCAGTGTGTCCGAGGCGGAAGAGAATGCTCCGTTGCCGTCGTCTTCATAGACTGACACATTGGCCAAATCAGAACCGCTTACCGTAGTAGTTGTGTTCTGATTGATCAATACGGAAACTGAACTCAAAGTTTCCCCGGCATCTTGTCCCACTGTGAATTCAAAAAGCGGGATTGGCGCGCTATTCGCTTTCACCAAAATTGGGTCAGGAACTAAAGATGTCGGGCCGGCTGTCACGTCCACTGTGGCATAAGCGCCCAGAGGAACCGCAACTAGAGCCAAAAGAGCTACTATTGTCGCGAAAGATGCCATTTGTCTCACGTGTCTCATATTGGTTTCTTAATTTTGTTAATTATTAGTTCACACACATAATATATATGACATTGGAAAAGCACAATTCTTACAAATTTAATTCTATAATTCCTTCCATATTTTGTCAAAATGCGATACCCAAACAAATAGATTGTAATTTCAGACAATATATGCTATAATAATACCAAAGCTTTGAAATAATGAAACCAAAATCAAAACTTAATTATAAACGGGGTTTTGTGGCCGCAATCTCGCTCCTGGGCCTGGGGATAATGTCATATCTGACATATATTCACTACGCCAGCGCCCAATCATTTTGCGACATATCGGAAAAAATTTCCTGCGATGTGGTCACGACGAGCATCTACTCGGAAATTTTCGGCGTACCCGTATCTGTCCTCGGAATTCTGTATTTTGGAACTATTTTATTTCTGGCTTTAACAAAACCTCTCGCGAGATTTGACCGATTTGCGTTTTTTCTGACTGTATTTGTGCTCGTTCCATCCCTCTATCTTTCTCTGATGGAAATTTTTTCAATCAAGGCCTTCTGCGTTCTGTGCGAAACGTCCAAGGTGCTGATGGTCGGCATACTTCTAACAGTCGGGTCCTCAGTTTGGCAGACAAAAAAACTGGCCCGTCTCACGATGCCGTTTATCATTGCCGGCCTGATTGCGAGTTTCATTGTCTATTTTGTGCAGACCGGAACCGTTGTGAAACGAGACTATTCTCCGCTGACAAGTTACCTGACGGAGCAGGGCTGGGTGTATTATCGTTCCTACACTTGCTCAAATTGCAAAAAACAGGAAAAACTCCTAGGTGAATCATACAAACTACTCGACAAGGTTGAGTGCCACCCGAAAGGGCCGGGCGGCAACCCGGAGCTTTGCCTGCGAAAGGGCATCGACAAAACCCCGACCTGGCTTTTGGAAGATGACGGCCGGGAACTGAAACGGCTCGAGGGTTTCCAGAGCATCGACAATCTGATTCAAGCGTCAGGTTACGAAGGAGCTTTTAAATAAAAAAATAATTTTATGGTGGATCAAAATTTGACTTGGGGGCTCGTCATCAGCGCGGCAGTCATCGACAGCATCAATCCGTGCGTGTTCGGGGTGCTGATTTTTCTCATCGCCTTCATGCTGAAAGTTTTCAAAAGCCCGACCAAGATGCTCCTCGGCGGACTTTTCTATAGCGCTGTAGTATATATTACATACCTGCTTTTGGGATTTGGAATTTTGAAACTAGCGCTCTCAACCGGCATTGCGGCAACTTTCTACTGGATTGCGGCCCTCATCGCCATCCTGGCCGGCCTCCTGGAGATCAAGGATTATTTCTGGTATGGCAAGGGATTCTCCCTGCAAATGTTCCCCGGCGGAGCGGCGCGTCTCAAATACTACACGAGCAAAATCGAGAAAATGGAAAGCCGCCATCCCGCCCTCCTCATCCTCACAACCGCGCTCCTGGGAGTCTTTGTGGTCCTGGTGGAACTGCCCTGCACCGGAGCGCCATACCTGGCCATCTTGGGACTTCTGTCCAAAGGAGCATTTGCCGCGGCCGTGCCGCTGTTGCTGCTGTATAATTTTGTGTTCGTTATCCCCTTGTTTATCATCATCGGCATTGCTTATTTTGGCACCTCGTCCGACCGGCTGGAAAACTGGCGAAAAGAACACCGCGGGATTATGCGTCTGGGAATCGGACTGTTTCTCCTCGCCCTGGGCCTGTATATGATTTACTCACTCAACGCGTAAAGCGGCAATAAATTAATCATTAATAGTAACAATATGAATTCGAAAAAGATTCAATGGATTCTGCGAATAGCCATGGGCTGGATTTTCCTCTGGGCCTTTCTCGATAAAGTCCTGGGTCTCGGGTTTGCCACTACACCGGAGAGATCGTGGCTCGCAGGCGGATCGCCGACCTCCGGATTTTTGACTGGAGCGGTTAAGGGTCCTTTCGCAGAGCTTTATCACGCCTTGGCCGGAAGTACTGTTGTTGATTGGCTCTTTATGATGGGCCTGCTTCTAATTGGCCTGGGACTCATCACAGGTATGAAACTCAAATTGGCGTGTTACGGCGGAGTCGCGCTGATGATTTTGATGTACCTGGCTTTGGTTCCTCCGGCCAACAACCCGATTATCGACGAACATATCATCTACGCGCTGGTCCTTTTGGTTCTGGCGCGGACAGACTAGACAATATGCAGGAGCAGGACAGCGAGGATCGAATTCAAGACGCGTTTCGAGGAAACGCGCCGAAAATAGCCCCACCCAAAATTATTCCGCCCAAACCGGTTATTCCTGCGGAATCGGTCCGGCCAATAAAACCCGTCACCCCGCCGGAACAGGTCAAGGAAACGAAACCGAAAATCAAGCCCGGTTGGGAGCCGATCAACTTCGCCCATAAGAAAGAAATTAGAAAGGGCCTGCGGGAAGAATTTCGAGGAAGGGGAATTGTGAATGCCAAAGAAATAAATAAGCTTGGTGAAACCCTTCGGGGGGCGAAAGGCCGAAAGACAATCAACAAACGTCTCAAGGAAGCGGGATTAGACAAATTTCATCGAGATAAACTACGGGGGCTGGGGAAAATGATGAAGAAACGCGGAACATTCTTTTAGATATTCACCCCAAATCAAAAGACGTAAACAAAAAACTACCGTCTAAGGTAGTTTTTTGTTTGCCCCCGGCAGGAATTGCACCCGCACGGCCTTACGGCCACAAGGTCCTACGCGCCCGGTAGTGTTCCGCCGAAGGCGGATCTACTACCGGGAACCTTGCGTGCCCCGTACAAGTGGTGCCCGAGGAGAGACTCGAACTCTCATAGGGTTTCCCCTGCTAGGTCCTAAACCTAGTGCGTCTGCCAATTCCGCCACTCGGGCACCAGCTATACGGGGCAAGTCTGCTCCCACAGACGGGGGCGAGTGGTAAAATTATACTCTCTCTTGACACTTTTGCCAAAATCTGCTAGTATGGAAAATCAAAATCGTACCCAAAAAGCAGGTGATTTGGCTTAAAAAAACTTGCTTCTTGGGCTTCGCGATTATATCAAAAAGTCCCAGAGTTCCTTGCAATTTAACAGGGGGAATATTTCAAACATTGCTACTCCTTCAGTAGAAGCGAGTGAGCGGGAGGTGAATATGAACGGACAAGGCCAACGGGACAACCGTGGCAGAGACCGTGACAGAGGAAAGGGACGAGGCAGACAAGGCGGAGGAGGTGGGGGCCAGCAAGCGCGGGTCTACATCTCTGAAGTCAAGATCACCAAGTCCAAAGAAAAGTCCGGAACATTTGACATTGAGCTGACGTTGGGCCACACCAGGCAAAACGATTACAATGTCTCAATTCCAACAAGAATCTTCGTTCAAGAGCGATACATCGCTTATA
Organism: bacterium; assembly: GCA_030700065.1. Lineage (GTDB taxonomy): Bacteria > Patescibacteriota > Doudnabacteria > UBA920 > 2-01-FULL-46-14 > JAUYKH01. The sequence continues at coordinate 23,239 of JAUYKH010000016.1, forward strand.
CCAATGTAAAACTCGGGACGAAGGAAACATTCACCGGAATCAAATTGGATCTATCCAAACCAATCGAGGTGAAGATAGTGAAGATTGGGTTCCCAAACGAATTCGATACCCTTCCGGTTGATACTGGCAAAATCGAGGGTTTCGAGCTTCCCGCTCACAAGGAAAGATTGGATGTTAAGGTTCTGTCGCCAGACAATAACGGTTTTCATCCCGTATTGTTCGTGACCCGAGACAAAGAAGGAAAGCTTGGAGAAGGAACTGTCAGTGTCGAATGCAACGCAGAACTGACCATCATGGACTGGGAACGCAAAACCATGGCCCCTTGCAGGTTCAAAACGACTGACTCCGGCAGCCTAACCTTGTACATCAAACCTTCCGCACGTGCAGTCGCCGTTTTCGTTCACGAAGAAAGTGGCGAGCGTAAGACACGACTTCTGCAGAAAAAGGAGGAGTAGCAAAATGCATTTCAAGGATTTAACTAGCTTTAAATGGTGGCACGAAACCTTCTCCACTGTTGGTGGAGCGGCTCTGTGGGACCTTGCAAAGAAGCTTGCCGGGCCACTCTTTAAGGGTGAAGCCGGTGAGACTATGGAGGAAGTGATCCAAGAAAATTTCGTTTATGCCCAATATGGTCTCACGGGTAAGCTCCCGATGCAGGTCGAGGACATCTACGAGCTCGCGTCGGCCGAAATTCAGAACGAATTACTCGTTGAGGGAGACGAACTTCAGAAACGAGTTAATACTCTGAAGCACAAGCAACGCGAGTTATTTCTGATCAAGGCGGTTCAGCCACAGTTCGGGAAAGGGGAAGAAAACCGCCGGAAAGCAATAAGTGAGACGAGGAAAGTCCTGGTTTTCTACGCCAGGATGTCAGATGAGGCCTGGGGCAAGTTCGTCAAAACACTCATTCCCCATGCGGCCGGAACAAAGAAGGGGGAAGGTTGGGGGGCTACACTGAACAAAACCATTATTGGTGACATGGCGCCTGTTAAAAGCCTTGGACAAGAATTCTTGGCCGAGGCCGAACGTGACCTCACGGGCGACACACAGCGCGAAGGAGGTGCGTAATGTTGGCAACAATTCTGACTGCAGTGCTCAATGTTCTGCGTGTTCTCTGGCGAGCCGCCCGGCGGGTCGTAACCACTGGCAGGTGGCCGCATTTTCTCACCGGGGTGTTCTTTCTCTGGTACGTCATCAAAGCCGGGCCAGAAAAAATCCTTCAGGGCGTTGGACGAGCACTCGGACCCCTTGGCAAAGCGATCGTATTTCCATTTGTTATTCTGTGGAAAATCGCTCGCTTTATCCTTGCGCTCCCGTTCTGGATCCTTGGATGTCTGCTGGCCGGCCTGATCCTGTTTCACTTCACCCCCTTTGGCAATGACCACTCCGCCTCGTTCTGGGCTCTGATGATAGTCGGCAGTATAGCTCTGTTTGTTATCGCGGGGTGGATCAAGGGCAAACCCGGTTTGGCTCGCTGGTTTATCGGCGGTCTGACAACAGTATGCGCGTTCGCTTTGGTTTTTATCTTTCTTGCGCTCGCGGCAAGGATCCTTATCCCGTCAATTTGGATGAGGATCGAAGCCAAATACACCTATGCGACGCAGGGATCAACGCGGGAAGGCATTGGAGAGGGTGCAAAAAACATCCTCGGCGATGCCTATAATGCCGATCTGAATCGTCTTCTGGGTGACATCCAGAGGATGAGAGAAGCGGGAGCATCTCCGGAATCCATCAAAATCCTGGTGGAGGCCCTGGAGAAGCGTAAGGCCGAGGCCGACCGAGCGACCAGTTCTTCCCCGATCCAACCGCCGCCCCCAACTCCAACCCGACCTCAACCCTCGCAACCAACTTCTCAATTTCGGTCCAGCTTATCCAGCGACACTACCGATTTTCAAACCCCGCTTACGTCGCTGGAGATACACAACGAGCGGGGAAGGGAAATCGGGCTTTACTGGATAGATTACCAAGGCAGTGAAGTCAAAAGAACCGCGATTCCACCGGGCCGCGGCTGGAGTCAGCCAACCTATATCACCCACTCTTGGGTGATTAAGGACGAAGATGGTAGGGTATTGCAAACCGTCGCACGGCCGACTTCACCAGTCGTGCTGAAAATAAATTAGAAAGGAGGAAACGCCGCTCATGGAGAGAGCGGCAATGCAAAATAGAAAGGCCAGCGAATCACTTGCGTGATCGCTGGCCTTTTCTTTTGGTGTAAAAATTTATGCTCTTCCGCTGATCAACGCGTTGGATATAACTCTAACAATTACAAATGATAGGATTACAATTATCAATCCAATAATCGCGTGGAAAATAGTTTGCTTTGCCCCTTCCACCTGTTCTTCATTGCCAGCCGCCGTGATATACCGAAAACCGCCAATTATTAAAAACACCACTGCCAAAAGTCCCACAACGAAAAGCGCGATATTTATCACTTCCACGATGAAATCTGTTGCCGTCCTCTGTCTGGCCGGCCCAAAAATCCCGCCGCAAAAAGCCGAAGGGATGGGAATGCCCCCGACTACTGTACAGCGAGGATTGACAATTTGAGCCGAAGCTGTGGCTGGCAGAAAAAACAAGACGGCAAATATAATTTTATCCAAAACTTTGCGAAATATATTCATCTTACGTTCTACCGGTGATAAGAATGCCCGTAATAATAGTGATGATTGCAAATGACAATACCACGATCAGCAAGCCTAAAATGGCGTGGTGGATCGTGTTTTTCGCTGCTTCGGTCGCCTCTTCATTGCCGGAGGCTGTGATATAGCGGTATCCTCCCCAAATCAAAAAAATTATTGACAACGAGGCGACAATCAATAACGCAATCTGGATAACGACAGTAACCGCGCCGCCAAATGTAGTCTGGCCAGCGGGACCCGGGGCCGAGAAACAAGGGACCTTGATACCGGAGCCGATTTCGCAAAATCTCGACGTCTGCGCAAAAACAACCATAGGCAACAATACCGCTAAAACGGTCAGACATATGACAATTTTCAACTTGGGATTTTCCATTTCATTTATCTTATGCCGGTGCCGGCCTCGCCCTCCAGCAATATCGCCGTAATAATTCTGATGATCGCGAACGCCATCACGATAATAATCAAGCCCCAGACGGCGCTGGTCATGGTCTTCTTCGCCGCTTCCGTCGCCTCCTCGTTGCCGCGGGCGATTACATACCTGTAACCGCCGAACATCAAAAAAATGACGGCAATGCTTGCCGCGATCAAAAGCATTAATTGAACAACAATACTGATAAGCCCGCCGATGGTTATTTGGCCAGCCGGGCCTGATCCTCCAGATCCGAACAATTCTCTACCGATGCGGTCGAAAAAATCATTTTTAACCCCCTGTGCTTGCGTCAAATATAAACCGGATAAGGCTATTTTGTTCAAACCGTTTTGAAGCTTGAGCATATCTATTGAATCTGTCATGCCGTACTTGATACGGCATCCATCCGCCCAAGGCGGACTGGATTCCGTGTCGTAGCACGGAATGACAACTTTGAATATTGGTTTCTTTTAAACTTCCTGGGTAATCAAAGCGTTGCTGATCACGCGGACGATCACAAATGCCAGAATGACGATGACAATCCCGATGATGGCGTTGGTCACGGTCTTTTTCGCCGATTCAGCAGTTTCCTCATTGCCGCCGGCTGTGATATAGCGGAACCCGCCGATGATCAGGAAAATGACTGCCACAAGCCCGGCGACAGCCAGAAGAATCTGGATGAAGCGCATGATGAGTTCAGTCACATTTGAAACGTTCCCGACCGGACCACCACTGGGTGTGCGGAACTGCGCTCCCGCGAGTAGCGGAACGAGTACCAAGGCAAATACCACAAATATGGAAATAACATTGGCGACTTTTTGGATATTTATGTTTTTCATTTAGTTTCTTAAAGTTAATTATTAACCTAGTTTCGACCCAATTTTATTATACCAAATTAATGAAATCTCGGCCAACATTTTGTGGCGGCTCCCGGATAAGCAGGTTGTTGACGATGGAAACTATGGCAAAGGCCATGACTATTATTACGAGTCCAAGTACGGCATAAGTAACGGTTTTCTTTGCCTTTTCCGTACTCTCTTCATTGCCGCGGGAAGCCACATATTGAAATCCGCCGACAACAATGAAGATAACCGCGATCCCGCCGGCAAAATACAGGAAAGTATTTATTATCTTTATAAGTAGCTTTTCAAAAGTATCGATATTGACCAACTGGCCTGGGGCGGGATTGGTGAGTTCCCCAGTCGGCCCTCCCGGGGGTGGTATCGGACCGCCACCAGGAGGTATCGGACCACCCCCCGGCGGGGGGGGGCCACCAGGCACTTGGGAAATCGTCACAATGTCTGACGATTGGCTCCATTCTGCCTCATTTAGATTCGCTGTGCCGCACCAAAAAGTCGCCTTTGCCGTGTGACTATTCTTGGTTGTTTGAAAAATCGCAATTGGCTCTTTCGATACCCACGGGGCACTCTTGATAATCTGATTATCAACATATAATGCAAATTGAATCAAGACATTCCCGGTGCAGGCCGGATAATTGCTTAACCCCGCGGCTATAGTTAGCCTATCTCCAATTTTGTTAAATGGATTCGGCTGGGCATCAATTGTCACATCAGCAACATCTGCCAAGACACCCGGGACCCATAGAAAAAATAGTACCCCAACAATAGTTAAAATATAAATTCCTTTGCATTTTTGTTTCATTTTAGAGTAGCAACTGTCGGATGCCGCTGATAATGGTGAAGGCGAGAATAGTCACAATAAACCCCAGAATAGCCCATTTGAGGCCGGTTTTCGCCGCCTCAATTGATTCTTCGTTTCCGGCAGAGGTTATGTATCTATAGCCATAATAGATTATCATCAAAATTGTGGCAAATCCGAGAATACCCAAGAAGTTCATCATTACGTAATTGAGTACGCTCATAAAGTCGCCCGGCTGTGGCGCATTCAAAATGCCTGGATTGATAGTGTCACTTCCAACCCTACTCTGCTCAAACCCCAAAAACTGCGCGGTTCCAGAAATTATCGTAAAGGACAAAAGCGCTACAATAAACCCGCCCACTGACCAGAGCAATCCTTCTTTGGCTTCGTTTCTTTTTTGGTCCTTGCCTGGGGCAAAACTGCCGGCAATTACCAACTTAAAGCCATTAAACACAACAAAAGCGATTGCAACAACTCCAATTATTCCCGCGAACACCTGAATAACTTTGACTATAAATTCTCTAATACTTCCAATACCTAGGGGGTCTATCAAACAAGTAGCACCGGGCGGACAATTATCGTTTTGGGCTAGTACAAAATCAGGAGTCAGAAAAAATATCCCTAGCAGTAAAATGTGAATGAATAGAATAGCAGTGATGAATTTTTTCATTAAATTGGACAGTCCTTTGAGGTTGATAAAATGCACTGTATATTCCACCAATTGCGCGGGGCGGATTTGTTTCCCAAAACAGTATTTATTACGAAGTTTATTATAACAAATGAAAGAACAACGATTGCGAATCCAACGACAGCATGAGAAATGCCTGCTTTTGCTTTTTTAATAAGTTCCGGATTCCCTAATGCGGTTACCAATCTAAAACCGGCCGTGAGAATGAAAAAAATGGCGACGATCGCGGCCATGGAAATCAAATAGTTAATCAGTCTGATGATCAAAATTATCAGGTGTTTAAACTGGCACTGCTCATCCGAATCTATCTTCTCGTTGTTGTTGATATCGCGCCCGCAAGGCACTAAACTAAAATCAGCAGAAACCGGCACCGGCAGCAAAGTAAACAGGACAATCAACGACAATATTATTGTAAATATCTTAAGCATGTGTGACAAGATGAATATGGAATATAGAATTTAGAATATAGGCTGGGGGAAATTTTAGAGGCCTTCATTCGACATTC
>JAUYKH010000030.1 GCA_030700065.1 bacterium
TTCAAGTTTATCTAAAATTCGCAAAACTTCGACAGTCTTCTTTGCCGCGATACCCGAGGCCTTCAACAACCCATCCAAAAATTTGCGATTGTTTATCCGAACGACAACATCTTCGATACCCAAGGCCGTTAAAGCATTATAGAGGCAGACGATCACCTCTGCATCGACAAAGATGGAGGAGCTGCCCACCACATCAATGTCACATTGGGTAAATTCCCGGTAGCGCCCTTTTTGCGGCCGATCCGCCCGCCACACCGGCGCGATTTGGTAGCGCTTAAATGGCATGGCTAATTCGTTTTGATACTGCGCCACCACGCGCGCCAAGGGTACGGTCAGGTCATAGCGCATGGCTACCCCTCGCCCGCCCTGGTCGGCGAACGAATACATCAGTTTCTCTCCCTCTTTTCCGTATTTGCCCGAGAGGATTTCCTTGTATTCAAGCGCAGGGGTTTCCAACGGCAAAAACCCGTATTGTTCAAGCACGGTTCGAATCTTCGTGAAGACTTCCTGCCTGGCCGCGGCCCCGGCCGGCAAAAAATCCCGAAACCCTTTGAGAGTCTGAAAATTATCTTTGGCTATAAAAATAGATCTCCCAAGAAAAGTCTACCACACCTTCCACGAGAGCTCAAACCACCCCGTTTCATCATGTTAGCATGTTAATACGCTAATACAACTATTGCTATGATTATAGCCATTCTACAATAGCTCTGCATAATACTTTATCTTTATTGGTAAACCCGTGATCTGCATTTTTAATACTAACGAACTTAAATTTCTCGGGAGCAGAGGTTGTTCGTTTTAGAACTTCCAAAATCTCTTGGACTCTGCCGTAAGCATACTCATCTTTATCTCCATATACGACCAAAGTGGGTGTTTTGATTGATTTAAAGTATCTAAATAATTTTTTCTTGGACTGCTTGAGGTGATTAAAGTATTCATTATAAGGAAAAACATTATAGTCGCCATCCGGATTTATAGTGTCATAAATAGATTGATAAGAATATACTGCATCAATCAGGTTTCTCGGAACCAATTCTTTGCCTTTCCCCTGTTTAATTTTTTGCCTGGCCAAGTCTAGCAAAATATCAAACTTCTTTTTCCCTAATCCGATATAGAATAAACCCAAATCATCCGCGCCACCAACCAAAATGTATTTTGATACTTTGTTTTGCGGCTTGTAGTAATTGTATACGCAGATCTTGTTTGCACCGGTAGAAAATCCGATGAGATAAAATTCCTTATATCCTTGTTTTTGCAAAAAAGCCATTGCGGCGTCAATATCTTTAATGCAATCTTTGATGAGTTCAAATGCTGTGCCTGCCAAAACTTTATCCTTCTTACCTGTTTTGCTGTATATTTTGTGGTATTGATATGCCCCGCGATTATTAAAAGCGAAATAAGAAACGCCTGCCCTGTTTAATGTTCGGGCTTGGTAATAGATTCTGTTCAAAGAATAGAAAATAGATGAAGTCCCTTTCCCGTGCAGATAAACCAAAACCCTTTTTGTTCGCTTTCTCGGTTCGAACAAAATTCCCGGCAATTTTAATTTGTCGGCCGTAACGATTTCAATTAACTTTGCCCGTTTGTAAATCATAAATCAATTATAGCAAAATTTGTAAAATTGCGGAAACAGAAAGGCAATATTTTTCTGTTTCCGCCAAACTTCATTTCACGTCCTTGATCCGCCAAGGATAGAGCGGCAGCACCGAAACGATCCGCTGCTTAAACTCGGGCGCAAAAATCGAGAAAAAATCATACTGCTCCGGCACCTCCAGCGGCACTAAAAGAAAATCTTGTCCGAACGGGGATTCGGAACCTGCCAGAAACCTTCCCTCTTCTGCCTCGCAGGCGATTTGATAAATGATATCCCGTCGAACGCTTGTTTCTTTCCAGCGCAAACCTGTTTCGTTCTCAAGCCACCTCTTCGTCCACAAAAACTCGCGCTCCAGTGCTCCTTCTGAAACGAATTTCTTCGGGTTGGCAAGCACTTCAGAGTGTGGCTGGACGCGCTTGCCATTGAGAATCTCGTCTTCCCAATCTTGGAGCATAAGCCATCCTCGGCGAACATGGGGCTCGGCCAAACTGCTGATCATTGACTTATATCTGCGCTCTGTTGGGAAGTCTATCCTCCTTGAATCCGGAAATCCCCGATGAAAGGTGATAAACCAGTTCACTTCGAAACTACAACGCTTAAACAGCTGATAAATACTCGGGAGGTCTTCTCGAAACAAGTTTAACTCTTTTTCTGTGGGGATAGTCTCGTTCCTTTTTCTCAACCCAACAGAAAGGCACCACGGCGTAAGTAAAGTCACGCACTGGTTATTCTCAAGACAGACTCTCAAGTAACTTTCCACCCATTGGTGTATCCGCTGATTATTTTCTCTCACATGTTCATTCCGTACTTTAAGCAATTCCATCAATCTTACTACTTGCGGGTATCTCTTCATTTTTCACCTCCAGAAAGTTTTAGCTGGCAGGGATGGGTGAATCCCTGCCAGCAGGTTGGCGGTTTTAGGTGTGCGGCCCCATACCGCCAAGCGGCCGGTGCCAGCTGCGATAATGCATCTTACCTCCTTGAAAAACCCCTGCGCTTGCGGGGGTTCGTAAGATTCAGTATTCAATCTTCAAGGGCAATACCAAACCTAACCAACCCCTCCAAGCGGAGAGAAATGATTAGAATGATGCAAATTTATACCAAATTCTTGTTTCACCATGTTACCATGTTAACACGCTGACATAAAGGGATTAATTATTTTCCTATCCGGTCGAGGATCAAACGGTAGCCGCCGCGGCCGTGCTTAAGCCAATTGGCAACGCGCGTTACAGTAGTGGTGCTTGTGCCGGCCTTGTCGGCAATATCCAAATACGACATATCCCGATCGAGCATTTTGGCAATCCTCAATCGCTCGGCCATTTCCCCTATTTCATGTAGAGTCATCAAATCCCGGAAAAAATCCTCGCATTCTTTGACGGTCCGAAGCTTTAGGATAGCCTGAAACAGCTCCTTAGTGCCCTCATTTTCCCAACCATATATTACGTCGTTCTTCATATAAACCCAATTATTTATTTCACCATATTACCATGGTAACACGCTGTTAAAAATGTGTCAAGGAACAAAAAATGGACTATAATCCATAATAATATGAAAATGTCCGCCCATGCAGGCTTAAAAATTCTAAAAAGCCTTCACTCCCCCAAAAGAATCCAAGACTTTTTGGAAAAGATTCCGGCGAACTTTGAAAAAAAGGGCGAGACGTGCCGTTCGCCGGTTGGCGTGCTTCGGCACCGCGAGGCACACTGCCTCGAGGGCGCCATCCTGGCCGCGGCCTGTCTCAAGCTTTGCGGGCATAGGCCGCTGATACTTGATCTTGCGGCTCACAAGCGTGATCTGGACCACGTCGTTGCGCCATTTAAGATCAACAATCACTGGGGGGCGATCAGTAAAAGCAACCATGCCGTATTGCGCTACCGCGAGCCCATTTATAAAAATATTCGTGAGCTGGTCATATCCTATTTCCACGAATACTTTCTAGATAACGGCCGCAAAACTCTGCGTAGCTACTCCAACCCGGTTGATTTATCACGATTTGATAAGAAGGGCTGGATGACTGCGGAAAAAGACGTATGGTATATTGAGAGGTATCTTCGCAAAATTCCGCATCAACCGATTCTGACCAAAACGATGATAAAAAATCTCCGCCGGGCTGACCCGGTTGAGATTCTGGCCGGAAAATTGACCCAATGGAAATAATTATTGTGTATAACTATAACTGCCCGCTTGACTTGAGACAAGGGCTTGTGATAAAATCCGGGAAGAAGCCAAAATGAAATATAGCCTCGAAGTCACAATCAAGAACAGCAAACGAAACGGATAAACCGCCACAAAGGCGGTATTTTTTTAGGCTACTAAAGCAATTTTATTACCAAGAAGGAAACGAGGAGGAAAAATGCTGAAAGTCATATGTCCAAATCCAAGTTGCGGTAAAGAACTTCAGTTCATACTACCCGCTATGGGACGAGTAGCTGGATGTAACTTCTGCGGGGTGACATTCAAAATTGAGGGAGGGCCGACAGCCGACAATAGCGTCGCTTGTGCGCTCGTTGCGAACAAGGCCAGATGATGCGCGGGTTACAAAGACAACAAAGGGTCGAAGATTTCTTCGACCCTTATTTATTTCAAGCCTTTGGTCTCCTACGACCGGACATCCGTCCGCCCAAGGCGGACTGACGAGACTTTGGGACCACCTCCTCTCAAACCGGAAAAATCTGCCAGACACCTCCTTTAAACGGTTTTCTAAACACGGCGACCCCCTTTCTCGTCATGGACGAATGATTCCGTTCAAACACGGCCCTGATAAACCTTAACAAATACCACTGCTTCCTCATTCGGAAATGGCTTCTCCCCATCGTCTTTTCTATCCTCCGTTTCAGTTGGAATTGATTTTTCTTTCCTCCAAAAGAGCTTTCTTGCCTACATAATAGCGAACCAACTCATACAAGCCAAATAAGATACCCACATAAAACAAATCTCCCAAAAGCGTGTTGCGGAAAAAAGGCAAAGCATTGATATACGAAGTCAAAAGGCCGATCGGGGTCGGCGGATACATGGTCCCAAACGCCCAGACCGCAAAATTGGTGATGACATAAAACTGGATTGACGCCAGGAGTGCGGCATAGATAGTATTGCTCGCGCTCTTTCGGCGGCGTAGCCACAGGCCCAACAGGCCCGAGATCAAAAAGCTCAAATATACCGAAATCATGACCGCCGGGTTGTAAAACCCGATGAAATAATCCGAGATGAGCATCGCGGCAAGCGGCACCAGAATAGCCGTTTTTTTGTTAAGATATGTTCCGCCAAATATCGCCATCGCGGTGATAGGCGCGAAGTTTGGCAGATGGGGAATAAGCCGCAGAATGACGGCGGCAAGGATTAGAAAATAAGCCATATCCTGAAAATTTCTAAGTACTAATTTCTAATTACTAAACAATAACCAATACTCAAATCTCAATGCCCAAATTTTAGAAATTAGGTCAATTAGGAATTATCCTCAATCTCTTCCAATACCCATTCGAGGATATCCCCGCGTTTGGTCACAAGCTGGTCCGCGCCGACCTGTGAGGCTTGCCCGTTGACGTAAAGCTTCCAGAAATGTTTATCATCCGGCCTCGCTCCATTGATGCTCTCGATAAACGCGCCGAAGTCATACTGCTTAACCTCGGCAGTAACCCCCTGCTGGGAACGCAACAATTCGAGCGCGTTCTTTCCATCCTCGCCCGGGTAGCGAATGTAATCGCTTAAAACAACCGGGTTATGCCTGATCCGCTCATTTGTCTGAACCAGCTCCCCATAAAACGGCAATTGCCTCGGCTTGACCGCGTAAGTAATCCCGACAACCAAACCGACCAAGATAACGGCGAGAATAATTTGCTTTTGGTAATTCTTCATTTGAAAATAATTAATAATCTATTCCGGCTTTAGCCAAAATGCCTTTGTAGTACGGATGCTTTATCATTTTCATTTCCGTGACCAGGTCCGCGTCCTTTATCAAATCATTATATTTATTGTGTCCGGTGAGCGCAAACGCGGTGAGATTTGCTTTGGCCAGCTTAATCGTTTTCCTTATTTCCCGCAAGGTCAGGAGTTTTAACTCAAGAGCGGAGATAAGTTCGTCCGCGATAATCAAATCAAACCGGCCGGATTTAATTTGTTTTTGCAAAAGTTTCAATCCTGCTTCCGCCGCTTGTCTGTGTTCCGCTCGTTTCTTGCGATCCCCGAGAATGCCGACAAAACCTTTCCCCAAAACCTTTACATGAATGTTTTTAATGCTTTTCAAAACCGCGATTTCGCTCGAGAGCGGCCACTCGCCCGACTCGGTCGCTTTGGCCGATTTTACAAATTGATTAAAGGCAACGCGCATTCCGGCACCTGCGGCCCTGACGGCCAGTCCCACTGCCGCCGTCGTCTTCCCCTTCCCGGAACCGATGTAGAT